>DAOWES010000182.1 GCA_030638385.1 Candidatus Cloacimonadota bacterium
GCAAAATACCCAAAAAGCACTTGCCAGATACAGTCGATTACCCCAAAAAGCTCAAATAGAAAAAGTTAAAACTTATTTATATCAAAAAGGATTTTCATATTCCGATATCATGAACACGCTGATAAAATTGGAGAAAAATCATGAGTAAAAAAGTAATTTATTCCTACGATCAAATTCATGAATTAGTAAAAAAAATGGCTGTAGAAATTATCGAAAAAAATTGCGAGATTGATATCATAATAAGCATTGCCACCGGTGGTTGGATTCCTGCCAGAATTCTTCGTACATTTTTACCAAACTCTTCCACTACCGGATTACCAATGCCACTTTTTTCTATTGGATTAATAAATTATAACAGCAAAGATCAATTGCTTCATGAAACACTAATACTGCAAGAATTACCTGCAAAGTTAGAGCTAACCGGCAAAAATGTTTTGCTGGTTGATGAAGTTGCCGATTCCGGTGGAACCTTTGTGAAAGCGGAAGAATATATCTTATCTAAAAATCCCCAAAAATTATATACCGGGGTTTTACATTTAAAATCTCAAAGTCGTTTTAAACCTGATTTCGTAGGTGAACATGCCGGGAATAATTGGATAGTGTATCCTTGGGATGTGAAAGAATAAAGAGCGGTGGAGCTGCAGTAGTACTGCAACCGTATTTAAAAAAAAGGAGTTTAAATGACTACAATTAAAGTTTCAGATATTGTTACATATTTAAATAATTTTGTGAACCCGGCTTTGGCATATCATTGGGATAATGTAGGCTTTCAACTTGGTGATGCAAACAATGATGTAAATAAAATTCTTTTAACGTTGGATGTTACCGAAAACGCTATTAATAAAGCAATTGAGCAAAATTGTGATATGATTATTTCTCATCATCCTTTCATTTTTAAACCGATTAAGAAAATCACCAATCCCAACTACATAAGGCTAATTAAACATAATATTGCAGTTTATTGCGCCCACACAAATCTGGATGTGATTAATGGTGGTGTAAATAGTGTGCTTGCCCATAAACTGGGTCTGGAGATTGAGGAATTTATCTCAGAAGAATCGGGTAGTAATTCTCTGCAAATAGCCGTTTATGTTCCCCAAGATTCTGCCGAAATCGTAGCAAATGCCGTGCTGGCAGCAGGAGCCGGAAGAATTGGAAACTATACTCATTGCCTAGCCAGCTCTCTGGTAAAAGGTCAATTTATGCCAAATGAAAATAGCAACCC
Organism: Candidatus Cloacimonadota bacterium; assembly: GCA_030638385.1. Classification (GTDB taxonomy): domain Bacteria; phylum Cloacimonadota; class Cloacimonadia; order Cloacimonadales; family TCS61; genus DAOWES01. The sequence continues at coordinate 1,226 of DAOWES010000182.1, forward strand.
CACCATCGGTGAGGCCAATAAATTGGAAACTATCTCTGAAGTAAAATTAGAATTTTTTGTAGATTCCATTTTACTAACAAAAGTACTAAAAGCGTTAAAGAAAGCGCATCCATACGAAACACCTGTTTACGCTATTTATCCACAAGGTAATAGTTCCAATTTTGGTTTGGGTGTAATTGGAAATCTGAAAGAACCTAAAACAATGAAAAATTTTGCCCAGAGTGTGAAACAACAACTTAATGCACCAACTATATCACTTTGGCCGGCACAAAAAGATGAAAATATGATGATTAAGAAAGTAGCTATTTGTGGTGGAAGTGGCAGTAGTTTGCTAAATAAATTACATGGTCGCGCTGATATTTTTGTTTCAGCAGATTTTACATATCACACAATCCTGGATAGTCGCATACCGTTAATTGATGCCGGACATTTTTACACTGAAAATCCTGCTTTAGACATACTCGAAGAAGTGCTGGCAGAATTTGAATGTGAAATTATCAAATTAGATTTTAATGAGCATGAAATAAGCAAAATGATAAATATATGATAGAAAAAAGTTAATTCAATTTTAAAAAAGATGAAGAAAAATGGAGCTTAAATGTTAATTTGTAAAAATGTAAAAAAAAAGTCATATTGCAAACTTATTATTAGTGAGATAAAATAATATGCAATTCAAACAAATAATTGATGAGAATGATACGACTGCCGGTAAGGTTTTTGATTTAATTATTCAATTTCTAATTATCACATCATTGGTCTCTTTTTCTATTGAGACAATTCCAGGGCTTTCTGAAACAACATTACGAGTTTTGAAAATTATTGAGATAGCTACTGTCTCTGTATTTTCTTTAGAATACTTGTGTAGGCTATATTTTGCAGAAAACAAACTAAAATTTATCTTTAGCTTTTACGGCATAATTGACCTATTAGCAATATTGCCATTTTTTATTGCTCATGGTATAGATTTACGGTCAATTAGGATTGTTCGTCTGTTCAGGTTATTTCGGATATTCAAAGTATTTCGCTATAGCCGGGCGATTCAACGACTAAAACAAATGTTTTTTACCGTTAAGGAAGAGTTGATATTATTTTTGATTGCAACTGGATTTTTACTGTATATTGCATCTGTTGGAATTTACTATTTTGAAAGTAACACCCAACCGGAACAATTTAAGTCTGTTCTTCATTGCTTGTGGTGGGCTATAGTTACATTAACCACGATAGGTTATGGAGATGTATATCCCGTTACAGCGGGTGGTAAAATATTCACGTCGATTATCGCATTAATCGGTATAGGTGTTGTTGCTGTACCTACAGGCTTAATTGCGTCAGCTCTCACCAAAGTCATCAGAGATGAAAAGCAAAATTAACTTTTCAGTGGAATCGTTTTTCTGCGAAATAGATATCGTTTTGCTAAAGCAAAGCCGATTCGTAGCCGAATCTTAGCTGAATCATCAAAAGAGTAGTTGACACATTTTTAGTCCAATTATCTGTTCCAAAAAAAATAAATTATACGGAGTTATTATGATCCAAATATACACAGGAAACGGTAAAGGCAAAACAACAGCTTCACTTGGATTAATCAGCCGCTCATTAGGTAGGGGCAACAAAGTTTGTCTTATCCAATTCATGAAAAAAAACTATGAATATGGCGAGATTCAATTTTTACAAAAACAAAATAATATCACAATTATTCAAACCGGAACAAATCAATTTGTGGGTCCCAATAATCCTAGTGAAAAAGATATTGCAGAAGCACAGATAGGTTATGAAAAAGCAAAAGAAGCAATCATCTCCAACAAGTATGATTTAATCGTTATCGATGAGATCAATGTTGCTGTAAGTTGGAATTTATTAGAGTTGGAAAAGCAACTGGAATTGATGGATATAAAGACTGACGCCGAGATTGTCATGACCGGGCGTTATGCCTCTGACGAAGCAATTGCCAAAGCAGATCTAGTTACAGAAATGAAAGAAATTAAACACTATTTTAATGCAGGTATTCCGGCCAGAGAAGGTGTGGAATTTTAGGAAATTAAAGAGATAAAACTGCAAACTTTTACGCCTCTTTTTGGTGCATTAATGCGAAAAAACTTAAATTCAGAAAGGGAAAGGGATAATGAAATATGCAGAAATTAATAGAAAAGCATCTTTATAAACGCTCATTGCTTTCATACAGCTTATTACCTTTTGCCTTTTTCAATTTTTGTGTGCAGAAGATTCGCCGGAAATTTTACGGAAAACAATATCGCGCCAAAAGCAAAATAATTAGCGTGGGCAATATTGTCAGCGGTGGCACCGGAAAAACACCTGTGACCATCTATTTGGCTAAAATGCTCTCAGCTAAAGGTTTTAATGTTGCAGTTTCACATCGAGGATATAAAGGCAAATTTGAGCAAAACTGCACTCTCATATCTTCGCGAGAGCAGATATTTGATTTTGCTCCCCAAGCCGGAGATGAGACTTTTCTTATCGCTAGCAAACTTCCCGGAATTCCTGTTATTGCCGGGAAAAATCGCACTCAAGCCATCAGTATGGTTGAGAAACAATATCCGGATGTAGATTATATTATTTTAGATGATTCTTTTCAGCACCTAAA
>DAOWES010000243.1 GCA_030638385.1 Candidatus Cloacimonadota bacterium
ACCCGTTGATTGACTAGTGCCATCTACGCCTATGCTTCTTCCCATTGGAGCTTTTTGTATTTTCTCAAGATTAGAGTCTGTCCAATACATTTGTCCATTAACATTAACTTATTAAAGAATTCTAACTCCATTTAATCATCCTGTTAAAGTACATTATTTTATTATCACCTAAATCGAGCAATTACCTTTCTGTTTGCTTTGAAATATTCTGCATAAAACATACTTAACCTCATCCCGACTCGCAAAAGATCCCCCAAACTGTCCCCTTGTAAATGGGGACAGCTTAGGGATTCTAAATTAAAAAAAGCCCGTGAATACTATCACGAGCTTTAAAATAGTTATTCATTTATAAATTTTTGAAGAATTCATCAATATCTTCATCACTTAAATGATCTGCATCTTTGATGGGAATGTGAATATCCATCTTTGAATCTTGCTCGTCAAATTTGAAACGACTATCATACCACTCTATTTCATCTGCTTCCGCCAAAGCATATGCGCTTTGTGGAAACCACTCTTCATAAATATAATTATATGTTTCTCCAAGCTCTTCAATTGGCCCTGTATGTGTAAAAACAGCTACTTTCGTTTTAGGAATCTCTCGATAAACCATTCCGGCCGGGATTATGCTATCATCTTTCACAACTAGCGCGACCATATATGAAAACTCCTCTCCCTCTTTATAATCTTCACCCTCGTATAAACAAATTCCCAAAGAACAATCCGGAACTGCTACTTCTTCCAACTCGTTCATTCGTCCAATAAATTCTTCCCACAATTCAGGAATTTTGCTATCTTCTACTTTTGTTTTTATTACCATTCCCACAACTTTCAATTCTTCACGTTCTGTTATTATTACTTCCATCTTTGATCTCCAAAATAGTATTGATTTTTTGATTTTCTATTGTTTAGCTAGCAATTTGTGTCAAACAAAAAAAGTTCTTTCCCAACCCCATTCACAATTAATCACTAATTCAACATTCTTGACGAAAAACCTATTCACATAAAAAGCTGTTTCCACGCCGAGTGATTGCAGTCTAAATTCTAACAAAATGAACAAGACGAATCACCGATAGGGTTTAGTTGGAAACGACTAGGCCTCCCGCAATTTGGAAAGGCGAAAGGAAAAGGACATATTTAGCTAATAATAGGCTTATTGTGTTCAGATTTCTCTATTCGTCTCCATTATTTCAAAATATGGAGGAAATAAATGCAAAACACAATTATCAATTTTAAGGAGCCTCAAAACGAGGTATTACTCGATTACGCTCCGAATTCCTATGAAAGAGAAGAGTTAAAAAAAGAACTCACAAGACTGACAAATCTAAATTTAGAGATTCCACTTATAATTGGTGGGAAAGAGGTAAAAACAGGTGATTTTGGCTATTGCGTAGAACCGCATAATCACAAAAATGTATTAGCAAAATTCCATCAAGCCGGAGAAAAAGAGGTGCAAATGGCTATCGAAGCATCTCAAAAAGCGAAAGCAAAATGGGAGCAAATGCCTTATCAAATGAAAGCTGCTATTTTTATCAAAGCAGCCGAATTACTCTCAACTAAATACCGCTTCACCCTAAATGCCGCCACTATGTTGAATCAAAGTAAAAACATCTATCAAGCAGAAATTGATTCAGCTGCCGAATTGATCGATTTCTGGCGTTTTAATACCTATTACATGCAGGAAATTTTTAAGCAACAACCTACTCATTCACCTCGCGGAAATTTGAATTTCATCGAGTATCGTCCATTAGAAGGTTTTGTTTTCTGCGTAACACCATTCAACTTTACAGCCATTGCCGGTAACTTGCCAACAGCACCGGCGATGATGGGAAATGTTATCCTTTGGAAACCGGCATCTACTGCTGTATTCTCCGGATATTTCATTATGAAAATTCTGCAAGAAGCAGGCTTACCGGACGGTGTGATTAACTTCATTCCGGGAAGCGGTTCTAAAGTTGGAAATCCTGCTCTTGAATCAGATCTTTTTGCCGGACTTCATTTTACAGGAAGTACAGGTGTATTTGGTCAAATGTGGAAAACAATCGGTGATAATATCAGAAAATACAAAAGCTATCCACGCATCGTTGGTGAAACAGGTGGAAAGGATTTCTTAGTTGCACATAAAACTGCTGACATTGAAGCTCTACCCACAGCTATTATCAGAGGATCATTTGAATATCAGGGACAAAAATGTTCTGCTCTTTCTCGCCTTTATATGCCGGACAATATCTGGCCTGAAGTAAAAAAGAGTGTTATGAACACAATGAAAGATATTAAAATGGGACCTGTTCAGGATTTAAGCTGTTTTGTTAATGCTGTTATCGATAAAAAATCTTATGATAATACTGTTGCTTATATCGAGCATGCGCGTCAATCGGAAGATGCGGAAATTATTTTTGGTGGTAGTTATGATGATAGTGAAGGTTATTTCATTGAACCTACAATTATCCAAGCCAAAACACCATATTACCAATCAATGCAAGAAGAGATATTTGCTCCGGTGCTAACTGTTTATGTTTATGAAGCAGATAAATATGAGGAAATTCTTGAGATTTGCGACAAAACATCTCCTTATGCTCTAACAGGTGGAATATTCGCTCAAGATCGTTACGCAATAATCAAAGCATTTGATATGCTACGTCATGCTGCCGGTAACTTCTATGTAAATGACAAACCAACCGGTGCAGTTGTAGGACAACAACCATTTGGCGGTGGTCGTGGTTCCGGTACAAACGACAAAGCAGGATCAATTATCAATCTGCAAAGATGGGTATCTCCAAGAACTGTAAAAGAGACATTTAATCCACCTACAGATTATCGTTATCCATTTATGGATGAAGAGTAAAAAATTAAATCTTCTCTAAACTTAATCCCCCATTTTGGGGGATTTTTTTTTATTATATCCAAGAGCCTACTGTAAAACCACAGACTTTTATATAGACACCCACAATAAAGTTTAAATATGAGTTTTAATGCGATCTCTACGAGTCGATTAAGATTCGGCTCTGAACAAAGTGAAGAACGATATCTACGAATCGGCTTTTCGTAGAAAAACGATTTCGATCAAAACCATTACTTCTCGCCAATTCTCCTCACAGGAAAGGGGCGGGGCGAGGTTTTACAAAACACTCAATTATACAGAACGCATAAAATAAATACCGAACTTAAAGGAGCAATAAATAATGAATACAGAAAAAGAATTATATGCACGTAGCGAATCTAAATGTGAATTGTGTGGTGCGACAGATAATTTGGAAGTATATGAAATTCCACCCAGTTCAAATGGTAGCGCAGATGAATGCGTGCTTATTTGTGAGACTTGTCGCGAACAAATTGAAAATCCGGAAAAAGTTAATCTTAATCACTGGCGTTGCCTTAATGATAGTATGTGGAGCCAAGTGCCGGCAGTGCAGGTGATGGCATGGCGTATGCTAAAGCGCTTGAGTGCTGAAGGCTGGCCACAGGACTTGCTAGATATACTCTATCTGGATGAAGAGACCCAAGCCTGGGCAGAAGCAACAAGCGAAGAGCACAGTTATGAAGATACAGTTAAACATATCGACAGCAACGGTGTAGTACTCGAAGCAGGAGATACAGTAATACTAATCAAAGACTTAAATGTAAAAGGGACTAGTTTCACTGCCAAGCGCGGTACAGCTGTACGCGGAATTTCATTGGTAGCAGACAACCCTGAACATATTGAGGGACGTGTAAATGGTCAGCTGATTGTAATTTTGACAAAGTTTGTTAAGAAAGGAAATTAATCATCAATTTTATGATTCTCGGCAAATGACTTCTAACTACAGTCATTTGCCGAGAACCATATTTGCTTAGTTGCAAATAGATTGGTAAACATAAATATATATTTCTCATTTTTTAAAGCTCCTATGTGATTTTATTTTATAAATAAGATTACCGAGATTCGAATTGATCATAATGTTTTGTGCACGCTACACCTGAGCCACCGTTTCTATCAAAAAAGAATCAGACTCTCTGGATATTGAATCATTATCTACTTCATCATCACTTTATTCAGCCTCGTTTAATGGATCTTTGCTTTGATTAAATAGATTTAAGCCTTCATTTGCTTTCTTAATAATCTCATTAATAGCATCAATTCTTCTATCTGATTCATTCTTTCCCTTTCGGTAATATGATTTAAGTTTTATGGTTTTGTAAATAACAGTGTCGGTTAAATCCCAATTTACGCTATTTTCAGAAATAGAACAACGTTTCAGAATATCAATAGCCTTTTTATTATTACAACCAAGTTTAACTAAAGTAGTTGCGGCTGATACATGTAATGCAGTTGATGGATGATATAGCAATTTATTTAATTCAAAAGTTAATAATATTTTCATCTGCATGATATATGCTGAATCAATATCAATAATAACATATTCTCCACCTTTCAACCACAAATGATCATCATCATTGGGAACATCCCACCAATATGTTATTCCATCAATCGCTATTTTTTTTGAAAAATCATCACCAAATAAAATTAATCGATAATATATTTCTAATATCCTGGCATCTCCCATGAACATATGAATTATCGGGTTAAATACAGTTCCTTCCGCAGTCTCATACTTTAATTGCTTTTCATTCACTATTAATGAATCTATATATGATAGAGTATTTAATTTAAACTCTTCATTATGAGAAATACGATTTTCTACTATGTAGTTTGGTATATTATTCAGTTTCGCTAATTTTGATATATAATTACCGACATTATTTTTATTTATGTTGATTTCTTCTGCCAAAAGTATACTCGCAAATGCTAACAACAAAAGCATCATTAATAAAATCTTTCTCATTTTTCACCTCTGAACTCTTGTCGGTATCTTTCATCAAACATTTTTTTGTTCTTGTTATAATTATAGTCGGATCTGTCAGACAATTGTAGATTATTTAACAAATCTACAGTTAATTGACATTCTTTTTTAAAATCCGCATTTATTCTTGTAGTTTGTAGTTTTTGTACTAACTTTACTATTTCTTCCCCAAACGGCATTCGCCCTATTCGAATAGCCTTGAGAGCATTTATTTTATATTCATCAGATGTTCCTTCTTGAAGCATATATTCAATTGCTGTTTGAGAATTCCATAAATAGTTATTTACTTTGAAGAATAATTCCATGCTTTCATCATCTAAAAATCTCTTAGGTATTTGAATACATTCGATCACTGCCTTAGGTTGGTTAAGCCAGCCTAATTGATTAAGGCAATTATCATATGTATCAGAAATTTTTGTTTCTCTGGCTATTTTTCCAAGAGTACTAATATATCTGCTATCTGCAGCCATAATAGCAGGGTGCAATATTTTTCTGTCATAATCTTGATGATTCATAAGAATAGGGAAAAGATATTCTTGCAGTTTAGGATGCTTATTTCTACGCATTTTAGTGATAACAGCTCCAGTAAGTTTCTTTGTTTTTACTTGCTCCATAAGAGTTGAAAATGCTTCTTGATACTTTTCATCCTGGGAATTAATATGAAGTATTGCATAACGCCTTAATTCAACTTTACTTTTTTGGTCAGATGCAATATCTAATAATACCTGTTGTAAAGCATCAAAGTAAGAATTGTCATCTTTCACTTCTTTACTTGCAATATCAATTACAAACGCTAAAAATTTTGGTTCATATTCGCTATTTTTTAACAATTTAACAAAGAACTCAGCATGATCTTCTTTTCTTAGAATTTTCTTGATAGGATTAATTAAAATCATTCCATTCGATTCCAATTTGTCATCATCTTTCAAAATCATTTCATAAGCAAACTCAAATAATTCAACAACATTTAAATTTTCAATATAATGATTGTTTTTTTTATATTGTTCTGTATGAAAATTATCGTTAATATTATCCCAATTCAGTACATTATCCTGCTGTTCCGTATTCTGTTTTGCAGTTAGAACAGAACCAAGAATTAGTAATAAAAGTAACATTAATAAAATCTTTCTCATTATTTTCCTCCTCATTTATACGCTAAGCTAAAATATTTCTATTTTGTTAAGATATCTCTATAATACTATTTATCAACATCCTCAGATAATTCATCAGAGACTTCCAATGGATAGAATTCATCACCTACGATTCTCAAACCAGGTTCGCTACAATATAGCTGTGTTATGTACGTGTCAGACTTAGGTTTTCCATTTTCCATAACATAATAGGAATATGATCCATAGTTTTCAATTTTATTAAATTGAAAAAAGTATAATTCAAACGGTATTTCCCTCGTAAATGGTTTTCTATTTAATTTTACAATGCATTTGAATTGTACTGTTTTATTTTGAGAATCTAATATTTTATCATTATCAGAATATATTATTTCTAATATTTGTGCTTCACGATTTCTTTCTTTAGCTATGATTAATTCAGAATCTATCTTTTCCGATTTCACCCCCCAATTTATTAATGTATATAAACTAATATTGTCCCTTTTTATAAAAACAAAACTATCATCTTTATGATAATTTTCATGATCCATATTAAGCTTGGCAGTAACAATTATTTCCAACGAATCACCTACAGTAATTTCATTTTTTGATGTTTCAATTGTTACATCAATAGGAAAATTAAATTCGCTTTCCGGTGACATACAATATAGTTTAAAAAATAGAACACCAACGCATAGTAACATCAATGATTTTTTCACTTTTTTCTCCTCATTTATATTCTAAGCTAAAATATATCTATTTTGCTAAGGTATTTTTACGCTTCATTATTCCCCCCTCAATATGCTTTCAACTCTTAACATTGCGCTTCTATTACCAAGATGACTATATTTATTAGTATACTCTAAATAACGAGGTACTAATGCTTTTCTTATATCTTCTGATTGAAAATTACTCATCCCAATTAATGCAGATCTTTTGATCCTATCTGAATTACCGTTTTTAATAACTAATGAATAATTATCATATAAATCAATTAGAATTGGTATTGCTTTTGGATTTTCGGTCTCACCCAAAAACTCAATACATTTGAGAAGATATTTACGATTTTCATAACTCTCTTTCAATTCTAAATTTAACCCGGCATAAATAATTTTTTGGAAAAAATTCACAATGTTATCAGTTCCAGCTCTTCTGATTTGATAGAATTCAATGGAAACCCCATCATAACTACTCCTAACTGATCTACATGTATAAAATAAAGAATAGTCTAACCTAGGGTCTTTTCCGGTTTCTTCTTCAATCAAACCATAAATATAATCAATTGCTCTTTGAGATAGAACAGGGTCATTGTATTTTTGTACAGCCATCAAAGCTTGTTTACTGATATCAGAATAGTTGGGATCATCAATTATCTGAATCAATTCACTTTTATATTCACATTTTTGATAATCAGCAGCAGCAAGAGAATGCAAAGCCGAACTCCTAAACATATACTCTTTGCTTTTATCTTTTATAACTGAATACAATAGCTGTTTGAAACGAGATGACTCACTAGTTATATCTTGTACACGTGTTAACCATTTGTTATCAATTCTGACTCTAGTTCTTCTACGTAAGGCTTCATATCGAATATAATCAGACAAAGATTCATTCTCTAAAATACGTATTATTAAAGATGCCACATATTCCGGATCATTTTCAAAGATACCACATACAGTTGTCTCTCCAAGAATTACTTCCTTTCCGTAGTCAAAAAAATGCGGATGAAAAATAAATTTTTCAAAATATTCATATAATTTTTTTGTTTCATCTGAGTATTTTCTTAGAGTAAGGCTTGTAATTGTAATACTAAATAGTTCTTTAGTTTTCCAGTCATTTTTTTCATTTTCGATTGAAACATTGATCCAATGCTCATCGAGAATCTTTTTAATTGTCTCTTTGTCATTTTGTTTTCTTAACTCCAAAATACTTTGAACGTAACTTTTTTGAGTTTGATTTTTTTGCCTTTCATTTGAGT
>DAOWES010000179.1 GCA_030638385.1 Candidatus Cloacimonadota bacterium
AACACCTCATCCCCTAACCCCTTCTCCTGCGAGGAGAAGGGGAAAATAAAAAACAATACAAACTACATTTTTAAATATTTTTTATTCTTCCTGCTATTCTCATGTTCCTTCTAAGATTCGGCTCTGAACAAAGTGAAGAACGATATCTGTTTTGGAAGAGGATTGAGGTGAATATGTTACACACCCCGTCAGCTACGCTGCCACCCCTCTGTTAGAGGGGATTTGTGACCTCATCCCGATTCGTAGCCGATTCCCGAGATCGTTTTTGTCGAAATAGATATCGTTTTGCTAAAGCAAAGCCGAATCTTAGCTGATTCGTAGCCGGTTCTAATGAGCATTTCTCTGCACTTTTCATCTTATCATTACCTATATTACATTGCGCTTGACTAATTAGCATCAAATCTGTAATTGGAATAAAAAAAATAGCATCATTTTCAGGAGAAAATATGAAAAAAATCATTGGGGTTTTCCTCTTATTGATCGCCAATTTATTAGTCGCATTAGAATTTATTTCTGTTTCGGGGCAAGATGTGAGCTTGCAAGAGAGAGAAACTGAAATCTATTATCATCAAAACACAGAAGATCTTAATTGGTTTGGCTCAAGTAGATGGTGCGTGCGCTATGACATCAATGAGTATTTCAATTCGATCGATTCTCTTAATTTTGCTGTTTCAAATATGAAAATATTCATTCCTCAAGTTTCTGAAGATATTACCATTTCGCTTTGGAAAGATGGTGAAACCAGTCCGGCCGATTCATTGGGAGCTATCATCATTCCCAGTAGCGAGCAAACTGTGGGGTGGAATAATAGGGCTTGGGACATTACGCTTGAGCATAATATTATCTGGATGGTTGTTGATTATCCTACTTTTAACAAACAAGTAATTTCCGCCTCCGCCAATGATGGCTCACATAGCTATTTTTATGAAGATGGAATTTATAAAAATATGTTGGCAAATGGCTATGCTAGCGAATTCCTGTTTTCTTTGGTGGGAGATTTCGCCTTTGAATTCAGTAAGGATTTAGGGATTTCAGATTTTACTTTGGAAGGCTCAGCGGAAGCTGATTCCATTGTATATCCTAAATTCACAATCAAAAACAATTCAACAACTGCACTGGAAGAAACATCGGTTGAATATATCCGAACAGCTCCGGAATTTGCCGGTTTTTCTAAAAAGGATAATTTCTTAGTTGAATTTAATCCTCCTCTGGCAATTGGCGAAGAACGTAAAGATATCATCATTCATGAACTTGCGGATACATTGTTAAGTGATGCTTCGATGTATGATTTTACTATTAATCTAGATTTTTCTGAAGATGAATTTCCCGAAAATAACAGCAGCAATTACAGCTTTGATACTTTTAATCTAGCTCAACCATATCATCTCATCGAAAATTTTGTCCGTTTAGACCATTATGAATCTAAACAGGTTTGGAAATATCAAACAAATATCATCGATCCGGAACAACATAAGATAGTTAACTACTTCCCTTATGCGCAGGATACATTTTACCATATCGATGCAGTTGAGCGTTTTCATTATTATCATTTAGGTGGATGCCCGGCCATTATAGTTGATGGAGTAAACAAATTTATCGGTTATAATGCCAAAGATGAAAACAGTATTAGCCAAATCATCGAACAACCAAATTCAAAAACATATTTGGAGCTTACATCAAGTTCCGGAACTTTTGATAAGCAAATCGGTAATGTTGTTTTGGAAATTAATTTGAAAAATCATTCGACATATCTTTTCCCAAACTATCTCGAAAATAGCCAAATCTTTTTCGCCTTAATCGAAGATATTCCTTCCGATGGTTATGATGTTCATGGCAGTGTGTTCCACGTCAAAATCGATCAGCAAAAGGTTAATGATTTAGTTTATAACAATTCTCAAAAATTTGACGTGGGTTTTAATGCCTTTTCTGTATTCTCTCCCATTGTCGGAGCCAATGATTATTCAAATTGTAAAATTTATTGTTGGGTTGAAAACATGGAAACAAATAGAAAAGATTTTTTGGGCGAGATCTCTTTCACTGATCTGCTACCTGTAAGCAGCGAAGAAGATTTTATTTCTACTCAAAAAATTGTTTCATATCCAAATCCTTCCAGCACAAATAGTAAGGTGAATATTTTCATAACCTCGACCAGAGAATTTTCCGAACCAAAAGTTTTTATCTATAATATCAAAGGTCAACGAGTTGCCAAACTTTCCGAACTTAAAAAAAATAGATCCGGTTACGAAATTTATTGGGATGGGAAAGATGAGAAAAATCAGCAAACGGCCAGTGGAATTTATTTTATCAAACTGTTAACTAATAATCGAAATTCCGAAGTAATTTATAAAAAAATAGTTAGGATTAATTATTAATGAAACAAAAAAATATCTTCACGCGTAAATTTTGGGAATTAACGGGTTGTGTTCATAATCACAGTGAATATTCACACGATAGCTCTGTTCCTATTAGTAAAATAATTAAAGCAGCTCGCGTGAATCATCTCGATTATTTCACCATTAATGATCATCGCAACAAAGATGCCGCAAACGATATTGCCCTTGGCAAGGAGCGTGATATTTTCTGCATTGTGGGCGTAGAAATAAATGATCCCGATAACAATAACCATGCTTTGGTATTTAATTCAGATAAAATCATTACCGGAGCAAGTGCGGAATATTACACCAGCGAATATGAGGCAGAAAATGCTGTTACGTTTATAGCTCACCCCATCGAAAAAAGAAAAAGTGATGTATTTCGCACCTATCAATGGACTGACCATACAAATACAAAATTCGCCGGTATGGAGATTTGGAATTTCGTATCAGATTGGGTAGGCCATGTAAATCCAAAATTAAACGGTATATTTATGGCTGCTTTTCCGGCTATTTGCGTGCGAAAACCTCATCAAGAACTTTTAAATTATTGGGATGACTTAAACAAACAAGGATTACAAAAATCTGCTATTGGCAGTGTTGATGCTCATGAACAGCAGCATAAATTTATGGGGATTAAGTTTAGATTTCTTACTCATAAATATCTATTCAAAACTATTCGCACCAACGTTCTCATTCATGAAGAAAAAGAACTTTCTCAAGCAACCATCATCGAGGCTTTGGCCAATGGGAATAGTTATATCGTAAATTATAAATGCGGGGATCCATACAATTTTTTTGCCGGAATCTCAAACAAAAAGAATAGTGCAATTTTCGGGG
>DAOWES010000280.1 GCA_030638385.1 Candidatus Cloacimonadota bacterium
AGGTTGGGTACTGGGCATTGAATTTCTGAGCATCCAGGGCTAACTGCCGGGAGATTTTTTTGGTGAGAATGGTAACTTTCACATCATGCTTCTTTTTAGCCAGTTGAGTTAGCACTGAATCATCAATATAGTTATCAATGATGATAATGGATTTTTGAGCAGATTTAATTAGGTCAGCCACAAAAACATAAGCGTCAAAAACTTGTCCATCGTAGAAAATACCTTGTTTGGGCTTAATATCTCTAGCTTCTATTGCATCTAAAATGGCATCAATTTTATTATCTGTTTCTAATTGTTTAACATCACTCGCAATCTGCTTTTGCTCAATGTTATTAATTCGCTGAAAAAGGTTACCATTTTGAGATATGAATTTACGCATTTCTACAAAGGCATCAATAATTTGGATGCTAACTTTTATTGCTGTTTCACTACGCAAAACAGCAGAAAGCATTGAAACGCCTTGCTCTGTGAAGACATAAGGTAAATATCGTCTTCCTCCACGCTTTTCTTTTGAGGTGCCAAATTGGAACCTCAAAGATTTTTCAAATTCATCTAATTCATTTTTGGTTAATTGAAACCTAAATTTTTCAGGAAATCGTTCTTTATTCCTACTGACAGCTCTGTTTAAATTTTTTGTTTCAACACCATACATTTCTGCTAAATCACTATCCAGCATCACTTGAACGCCACGAACAGCAAAAATTCGGCTTTGAATAATATTAGTTCTTACAATTTCAGGTTTGTCGTTCATAGATTGCCTTTATTTACTCTCTTTTTTTTCAGGTATCTTCACCTTTGCCAGATTTTCTTTAATAAGAGAATTAAGCTCTTCTTCTTCTTTCAGTTGTTCGGCAAATTCCCCTTCATTAACATATCTAACCACTAAATAACATCTATTAAGTCAAGCAGATTACTTTTACTACTTTTCAAAGATTATAACGCCCCGTCTTTTAAATACCACAATTTCAATCTCCTATTAAAAGCAACTTTCTTTAAGTTAAGTAATCTATTAACATAAACAGCCATTTCCCCAATAATTTTTGCTATAATTATAATCAGTTAAAACAAGAATTAGACTTTGCTTGTCAATAGAATTGGCGGGAAGGATGGTTTTTCATTTTCAAGGTTTCTTTTCCCGAAATATATTTTTTCAAATTCCGAGAAAAGAAACCATTTTCGCACTAATATTTTAAATGTTTAGCAGATTAAAATGTACATCCTACTTGCAAATCAAGTTGTGCAGCTACATCGGAATCGATGGTTTTGTTATATTCGATTTTCATAAATGCATCCTTGATCGGCTTTATATTCAAACCAATGATCAGATTTTGATCAATTTCATTATAAGATAAGCCGGCATAAGGCGTTATATTTTTTAAGAGTGAAAGTGAATATTTTTTTTCAGAAGAGAATAAACAAAAATATCTTAATTTTTCTTCATCATCTAATTTTGAGATCTGTTGAGAAATTTTTACAAATTCCCACAAAGAGAGATCCGCATCAAATTCATAAAGGAAATCAAGATGCTCGGTTTCATTAATTGATTTTGCAATTAGGGTAGCGCCAACTTGTAAATTCTCCTTCTTCATAGATATTCTGGATCCGAAATTTGCATTTGAGAATTTCTTATGAACCAGATAATTTTCCCAAAGAAAGCCAGCTTTTTCAAAATCTAATTTCGCCATAAAGGAAGGGTCTAAATCGAGATGTTTGAAACTAAAAATTGAAGTTGTCCCGGCACCGCTAAAACCGGCACCTGCTCCACAGCAAGAGCCATTACTTTGCATTGAACTAAACGAATAGTTGTTTTTTCCCAAAATGAGATTTGCATTTTCTGAAATCGGGAATTTCACCCAAGCTTTGACAATATCGGCTTTATCCATAAATTCCAAATCCGTGAAATTTATGGAAAACGCATAATTGGAAAAAGAATTATCGCCCCAACTTAGATTTGCAAAATTAAATATCCAGCCTCGTTCCTGCTCTCCGGAATTATTTTCATCACCTGAAATTTTATAACTAAATGAAAATTCGTGAGCCTGAATAATGCTACTTACACATATAATTATTAAAATCAAAATACTTTTCTTCATTAGTTCTCCTAATTTAAATCTTTAACGTTTTTCTTTTGTTCTTCCTGCTATTCTCATGTTCCTTCGCCCGTTAAGCGGGAGAAGAACAGCCGGATGAGAGAAGACGTTATTCATAATAAAATTATATAAATACTGATTTATAAAAAATGTAGATCCCACCTAAAACAACCAAAAAACCGCATACTCTTTTCAGATATTTTGTTACTTTTGATTCATCTACCCAATTCAAATATTTCTGTACTTTCATTGCTGCATTTCCAGCAATGATTATTACTCCACAATGCCCTACCATAAAGGCTAACAACATAAAAACTGCTCTGGGGATATCGGAAGCGGAAACGCTAAACACTACGCCCAGAATTGGTGCCATAAACGCAAAAGTACACGGCCCTAATCCGATTCCAAAGATCACTCCAATCATGAAGACTTGTTTCATACCTGAAAGATTAAATTTAGATAATTTAAAACTATTCCAATCTAAAGGAATTAAATCCATCAAAAATAAACCGACTAAAATAAATATAAGACTAAAAATGATATTTCCCGCAAAGCCAATATCACCTATTATTCTACCGGCTAAAGCTGTTACCAAACCAATTATAGCAATCGAAATGGCAATTCCCAAAGAAAAGACTAAAGTTAACTTAAAAGTATATTTAGCACCTGAACTTTTTTGCGAATTTAGCAACCCGATAATAAGCGGAATACTGCTTAAATGGCAAGGGCTGAGAACAATGCTCAAAATCCCCCAAACTAAAGAAGCGAAAATTGCCAAAACAAAACTACTGTATAAGGCATTGCTTAGAAAAATCAGAGTATCTGTCATAGCATTAATCTCCCGTGGTTTCTGCGGCGGGAGTTACTCCATTTTCCTCAAATAATTTCTGAATATCCTCAAATGGGAAATAACCTTTATGCCTAAATATCTCGTTTCCTTCCGCATCAAGAATTATTTGAGTTGGAATTATCCTAACGTCATACTCTTTGGCCTTATTTTTCTCTTTCATCACATTTGTAAATATCACCTCTACCGACTGGGGATAATGCTCTTTAATTTGCTCCATAACTTCTTCCATTTGAATACATGGGATACACTTTGTAGAGCCAAATTCCATAAAAACAAGCTTAGGTTTCACATTAAGTGAATCTGCGACAATCTCCTCTGCTAAACAAATAGCACTTAGGATTAGAAAAATCATAACTACAATTTTTTTCATAATTTCCTCTTAAATTAAATAAGTAAAGATGGCATTATATAGATAGCCAATCGCTATAATACCGATAGCTACGATCACAATGAATATGGCAATTAGCTTTGGTTTAATCACCTTTCGTAAGATTAACATCTCCGGCAAAGAAAGAGCAGTTACAGCCATCATAAACGCTAAAGCTGTTCCAATACCAACACCTTTACCGATCAATGCTTCTGCTATGGGAATGGTTCCGAGAGCATTGGAATAAAGGGGGATTCCCACGAGAACAGAAATTATTACGGCTAATGAACTATCCGGCCCGGCGTATTTGGCTAATATTGCTTACGGTGCCCAGCCATGAATTGCCGCTCCAACTCCAATCCCGATAATTAGGAAAATCCAGATTTTCTTAACGATGAATTTTACTTGTTCAAAAGCAAAACTAGCACGTTCAGCATGAGTCATATTTGTTTCCACTTGTTCTTTCATCTGCATTTCGAAAACATACTCTTCTACCCAGCGATTCGGCTTTAGCATTCCAATGATTAAACCACCAACAACTCCCACCACAACACCGGTTATCACATACATTATGGCAATCTTCCAGCCAAAAGAAGCTATTAAAATTACAAAGGCTGCTTCATTTACAATTGGTGAAGTAATGAGAAATGAGAACGTAACCCCCACCGGGATACCGGCTTCTACGAATCCAATGAATAATGGCACACTTGAGCATGAACAAAAGGGAGTAACAATACCCAAAAATGAGGCCATTATATTACCCTTTCCTTTTCCAAAATGGGTAAGAATCTTTTTTGTTCTTTGTGGTTGGAAATAACTACGTAAATAACTGATAATAAAAATCATCGTGGAAAGCAAAATGATGATTTTGATGATATCATAAAAAAAGAAATGCACACTTGAACCAAAATGCGTTTGCATTGAAAGTCCAAATAATTTTGTCACTAAAATTTCGATTAATTTGTCTAACCAGTTAAACATAATGACACCTACTTATTTAAGAAGTTTCTTAATCGCTTCAGCTTTGAGTAATTTACCTGTTGAAACAACTTTTTCATCAACTACCAAAGCCGGAGTGCTCATAACTCCATAGCTAATTATCTCTTTGATTTCATTTACTTTGATAACTTCTGCGTCAATTTCCATCTCTGCAACAGCTTGCTTCACATTATCAAATAATTTCACACACTTGGTACATCCTGAACCTAAAACTTTAATAACCATTTTCATATCCTCTCTATTTGTTTTTTTATTTTTCCGCTACTTTTCTATAATTAATTTTTCTCAATATTAACGAACTCGTAAAAAAGAGAAACTTGTCATTCTAAACTTGTCACCTTGAGTTTGTCACCCTGAGCAATGTCACCCTGAGCGGAGACGAAGGGCGAACGGCCAAATTGCTTTTTTTTACAAACCCATCAACATTGCTTTATTTTTCAATCACACTCGTAACACAGCTGAAGAAAGTCATCACACATTTACAAACAAGCTTGTAATAAACGCAATTTCCTCGTTTTTCACTAGTGATAATTCCGGCAGATTTTAGTTTGGAAAGATGCTTCGAAACAGTCGATATATCATCGCCAATCATTTTGGTGAGATCTTTTACGCATTCTTCTCTTTCATTAAGCACTTCCACAATAAACATCCTGGTTGGATGCGCCATTGCTTTTAGTACATCTGCCATAATCTCATAATTTTCTTTTTTAAATTTCATAGTCACCTCGTTGCCTATTTGGTCAAATAGCCAAATAGTGGCAAGTTTTTTTTTGCTCTTAAGATTTTTGGAACCGAGAATGGACGGGAATTTACGTTAATTTGAAGAAGAACAAATTTAGGTGAAATGTGGGTAATTCGGTATATTTGAAATTAAAAAATCAGTTAAAAACAAAAGCGAGAATAGTGCCAACTAGTGGTTATTCTCGCTTTTTTTAATATTAAGATTTCACAATCAAGATGATTGTGTTCCTTCTCACCCGACAACACCGGCATTAATCAGATGATGCATATGTAACATTCCCACCGCGTTGCCTTTTTCATCCACGACCGGGAGCATGGTTATTTTCAAATCTTCCATCAAATTTAAGGCATCAATCGCCAATGTTTCACCAGACACAGCAGACGGGTTTGGATGCATAGCATCTGTGGCAAGTTTACCCAAAGCGTTTAGATCTTTGGAAAGTAAGCGCCGCAAATCACCATCGGTAATAATGCCAATTAGCTTACCTTTTTCATCAATAATATTAGCGCATCCCAAGCCTTTAGAAGTCATTTCCAATATAACGTCGCTCATATTATCTTTTGCAGAGCAGAGGGGATTTCTGTTACCTGTATGCATTAGATCTTTCACTTTCAAGAGTAATCTTTTACCAATGGTTCCACCCGGATGATATCTGGCAAAATCTTCTTCGCAAAAGTCACGTTTTTTAAGCAATGCTACAGCGATAGCATCACCAATAGCCAGCGCGACAGTTGTACTGGCAGTAGGAACCAATCCGAAAGGCTCATAGCTTTTGGGAACACTACAATCGATAACAACATCAGCCGCTTCGCCAAGCTTAGAATCTTTATTGCCGGTAAGAGCAATTATGGGGATTTTATTAAATTTGATAAATGGAATAATTGAGAGCAGCTCACCTGTATTCCCACTATTTGAGATAGCGATGACAACATCATCTTTGCTGATAATTCCAAGATCGCCGTGAATTCCTTCGGCAGCATGTAAGAAAATAGACGTGGAACCTGTACTGGCTAAAGTGGCAGAAATTTTCCGACCAATCAAGCCGGTCTTCCCCATCCCCGTAACCACAATTTTCCCTTTGCATTCGAGTAAAACATTAATTGCTATTTCAATTTCACCATCAATATTTTCGGCAGCTCGAGTTATTGCTTTCGCTTCCAATTCGAGTTCTTTTTTCACAAATTCTATAATATTCATTTTAGCTCCAAATAAAAAAATCTTTCTTCATAAACTGAAAGCGACAAAATTAATTGTCACTTTCAATTTTCTATCTATTATTCAAAAAGATCTATTTATCTGCGATCTCTTTAGTTATTCTTTCTATAAATTGATCAATCTCAAAAGATCCGATATCACCTTCGGTGTGACGACGAACAGAAATAGTTTTGCTTTCAATTTCTTTCTCACCCACTACGCACATATAAGGAATTTTCTTAAGTTCTGCGTCACGGATTTTATAGCCAATTTTTTCGGCTCTTACATCAACCTCACAACGAATTCCGGCTTTTTTGAATTTTCTGCTAATCTCTTTGCAAGCATCGATATACTTATCAGAAATCGGTAATAATTTAACTTGCACAGGGCATAACCAAATTGGGAAATTCCCGGCATGGTATTCGATAAGAGTTCCAAAGAATCTTTCCATTGAGCCCAATAAGGCACGATGAATCATATAAGGACGATGTGGTTCGTTATCGGCTCCGATATATTCCATTCCAAAACGTGTAGGAAGGTTAAAGTCAAATTGAATAGTTGAACACTGCCAACTTCTATTTAAGGCATCTTTAATTTTGATATCAATTTTGGGGCCATAGAATGCTCCCCCACCTTCATCAACCTCATAATCAAGTTCCATTTTCTTTAAGGCTTTTTCCAAAGCTAATGTTGATTTTTCCCAATCTTCATCTTCCCCAACCGCTTTCTCCGGTTTAGTGGAAAGATATATCTGGAAATCTTCAAAGCCAAATGATTTAAGCATAGCAATTGAAAATTCTACAACTTTTTCCACCTCAACATCAAGTTGCTCCGGCATACAGATAATATGCGCATCATCTTGAGTAAATCCACGTACTCGCATCAGCCCGTGCAAAGAACCGGAATTTTCATAACGATAAACAGTTCCCAGCTCCGCATATTTAATCGGTAGATCACGATAACTGCGTTTATCTGATTGATAAATTGCGATATGGAAAGGACAGTTCATAGGTTTAAGAAAATATTCCTGCTCATCCACGATAATGGGACTATACATGCTATCGTTATAGAAGCCAAGATGACCCGAGGTTTCCCACAATTGACCTTTCCCAATGTGTGGAGTATATACAAGTTTGTAATCTTCTTCGAGATGACGATCTTTCCAATATTGCTCAATGAGAGCACGCATCATAGCGCCATTGGGATGCCATAAAGCAAGTCCGGCACCGACTTCATCCGAAAATGAATATAGATCTAATTCTTTTCCGATTTTACGATGATCACGTTTTTTTGCTTCTTCAATATTATGCAAATATGTTTTTAACTCTTTATTGGAAGGGAAACTAATTCCATAAATCCGTTGTAGCATTTTATTATCGGAATTTCCACGCCAATATGCTCCGGAAGTTTTCAGCAATTTAATAGATTTGATCATTCCGGCATTGGGAATGTGAGGTCCACGACAAAGATCTGTAAAATTTCCTTGAGAATATAATGCGATAGTTTCATCTTCCGGAATCGCTTCCAAAAGCTCCACTTTATAAATTTCACCAAGACCTTCAAACAACTCAAGCGCTTCATTTCGGCTAACTTCCTTACGCTTAAATTCAGCCTTTAGTTTCTTAAGCTCATTCATCTTAGCTTCAATCTTTTCTAGGTCAGCATCTGTAAATGGAATATCCTTATCGAAATCATAATAGAAACCATTATCGATAGAAGGGCCGATAGCTACTTTCACGTCAGGAAATATTTCCTTTACCGCTTCTGCCAAAAGATGGGCTGTACTATGCCAATATGCTTTTTTCCCTTCTTCACTATCAAATTTAAAAAGTTCGATCTTACTATCTTCAAATATCTTATTTGTTAAATCTACCTGAACGCCATTTACTTTGGCTGCAACAACTTGCTTTGCCAAACCATGACTAATACTTTCTGCTATTTCGAGGGGACAAATCCCATTATCAAATTCTTTAATTGAATTATCAGGAAAAGTAATTTTTATCATTATATATCTCCATTTATTTATTAATCATTTCATTTATCTTCTTCACTGCGTTATCCGGAGCTTCTTTCGGCATCAATATGCCGCGCACAACTTTTAGCAACGCTTAACAGATCAATTAGGAAATTAAGAGTTCTACATCCTACCTTATTCAGAAAGAAGTTTTTCAAATTTCCAAGCACTAGAGAAAGACATTATTATTAGATTTTTCTTAATATATCTCTCCAATATTATTGCTTTGGCAAATTAAAATTGATAACTTCAAAGTCAATTATTTTTTAATCACAAAAGATGCTAAAGCTTATGAGGAGTGAAAACTAATTGATCTTCCAATAGTTAAGATTAGCAGTTTAGTAAATTAGCTGGTAAATGAAAACAGAGAGGAACAATGAAATATGCGTAACACCTCACCCCAGCCCTCTCCTACCAGGAGAAGGAGTAAAAAAAAGCAAAACGATTTCGATAAGAAGGATTTCTATTTTTGAAAAGACTTGAAGTGAATATTTCACACACCCCGGTCAGCTAAGAGTCGGCTTGGCTTTAGCAAAACGAGATCTATCTCGATCAAAGCCACCCCTCTATTAGAGGGGATTTGTGACCTCATCCCGACCCTCTAAGATTCGGCTCTGAACAAAGTGAAGAACGATATCTGCAGGGAGAAGGACAGCCGGATGAGGGGATGAACACGCATAAACAAATATGCAATTAGCAAGTAGATGAAAATTATTATTCGAACAATTATAAAATATCGAGCCTAATCACCTTAAACTCAACTCCGCCTTATTAAAAGAATTCAACAGAAAAAGTATTCCAATTAAAGCCAAGGGCCCGGATATTACTAAATATACACTCCAATGAAATTTTTCCCAACTCCAAACCAGATAAAATATCGACAAACCGAAAAACAAAATCGCACCAACCCATTCCCAGCGCCAAGCAATTGCTAATACAATCAAAACTGCATAAACCGGCGTAAGATGTATAAGCAAAGCAGTTATTGTTTTCCAAAACCCATAACCTTCGCCAAATACATCAAAAGCAAATATACTTAAAAACATGGAAAAAACAATAGCTAAAATCCTCGGGGACCAAAAAAGAAAACGCCTCATACTCCTGTGCATCAGTTCCTCCTTAATAATTTATAGTTCGAATTACATAAGTATTAACTTTTTAGATCTATCTCTATCATCAATTAGATCTTGATGCTTCTCATATAATTGCTTCAAGGATAATATGGCAATTTGCAAGCTTCTATCTCTCATCTCTATCGCTTCCTTATAGGTAAATTCTTTTGCACCGTGTAACAAACAACTTCTCGCATTATACAATTTCTTAATTTCTTTTTGTAGAGAAAATCTTTCTTCAGCTGTGTTTTTAAGTAATTTCGCAATTGATGTAAAAATGATATATGTTTGTTCTCCATGACCTCCAAACAAATTTTCCCAAGCGATTATTGAATCAATAAAACCATCAATAGGGTCTATTTTTTTATTTATTGCTGACACTATGCTTCTTATCGCAATCCTAATTTTTTTATCTTTTGCTAATTCAACTTTTGAGGACCATTCAATAATTGATTTTTTTTCTTCTTTTTTGATTATGTGATTTTTCATAGGATACTTTGTGCCACCGTAGTAAGATATATTTATTCCGGCATACAATGGATCAAAAATCATAGTCCAAGTTTCAAAAATCCCAACGGGTGGATATCTATCAATTGCTAAAGCAAAAGTTAAACTTAAGTTTTCAGTAATTTTATCTAATTTACGTCTTTCATTTATATATGAAGGTAAATCCTTTTTACTTTTAATATCTTCTTCACCACTTGAAAAAATAGAATAATTGTAATTCGATCTTAGAATAAAACCTTGAATATTGTTAATATCATAATGTTTCGCAGCTTTGGCACCTTTGAGAACCATATTTAATATCTCTTCATGATACTTCATAATTGTTCCATATCCTAGATCAATATAGTCAATATTGCCTAAATCCACATTATTAAATCCAAGATATACCGGTACTTTAATTGTTTTGCCATCGGCGACATCTCGTATCATTCTCAAGACTTCTTCGATTGATTTCAAAAAGCTACTTTGAGTGACCGCTCCTTTAAGGCTTGCTAGTTCAAATGCTTTCATGATAATATTTTTTGGAAAAACAGCTAACGACATAGTGCCACCGCGTCCTAATGAAGAAAAATAATTAGCACGCAAATTAAACATATTATTTTCATTATCATTGGGGAATAATTTCTTTAAACTGCTATCATTCAGTATTGCCGAATATAAAACCTGCATATCTTCATTTTCAAAAAATTGACTCGGAAAGGCAGCTGTTTTTATCATAAACGCTTCTGTTGTATCGGATCCTTTTATCAGAAACAATGGGTATACTTGCATACCAAATTTCGATAATATGCTAAGAATTTTATCGTCGGTCGAAATCTCCATAATTTCTCCACCGAAATGTTTCCTTAATACATTAAATTTATGATTACCATTTCCATAAACATTTGAGAATTCTTCCACCAAAAATGATTCAAAAGATTCAGCTTCCAAATATTCTATTCTTAGTGCCTTGTAAAAAGCTAATATTTCTTTTAAAATTTTAGCGCGACTCTCATCAAGTTCTTCTTTTCCTTCGAAAAAATTGTTTAAAACCTGATTATCAATATTTAGAACATAAGCAAAAAACTTGTCCCAATTAGTCTTCATAAATCTTGGTATTATAATATGTTCCATAAATTTCCTTTAGCTATTAGCAAATTATATCTTTTAATATAAATCTATTATTTCTAACACTTCTCATATTGAAACAAATCATTTATTTTTTTTAACAGCTGTCAATAGAGGTTATATTGATCCTATTTAAAACTACAGTGAACCTGCTTTAAGATTGACAATAAATCGGACAATTCAGTTTTGTAGAAAATCAAAATTGAGAGGTAAAAAATGGTTAGAGAAGATTTTTCTAAAGTGAATGCATTTATCAAGCATCCTCAGAAATGTGTGGTGGCAGTCGTAAAAGACAGCAATGATAAGTATAACATGATAACTTTAGAGTGGTTTATGCGAACTTCCATTGAACCTCCTATGTTCGCGATATCAATTGCTCATTCTAGATATAGTTATGAATGTTTGCAGAAAAATCGTTTTTTCAATTTAGTATTTTTATCGAAAGAACAGCAAAAAACAGCCCTAGTTTCAGGCAGTAAATCCGGTAGAGATATCGATAAATTTGCCCAAACAGGAGAACAATATTTTGCGGGAAGATTAGCCAAATATCCCATTCTAAAAGAGGCTGTAGCAAATTTTGAGTGCAAAGTAATAACACAAGTGAAAAGTGGTGATCATACAATTTATGTGGGTGAAATAAAGCATTCATGGCTAAACTCAGATAAAGATGTGTTATTAATTTCAGATTTAACAAATAAATAAAGATAAAATATAAGGAGATAAGATGTTAGCAAATTTTATGCCCGTTAAGACATTTTTTGGGGAAAATTGTTTAATTGAACAAGGAAATGAAATTCGAAAATATGGCAAAAATGCCTTCATTGTAACCGGTAGATCATCCGCAAAGAAAAGCGGTGTCTTGGAAGATTTATTACCTATTTTGGAAAAGAATGAAATCAGTTATACAATTTTTGATGAAATTATGGAAAATCCTCTCCTGGAAGTAGTACACGCAGGTGCAAAAAAATTACGAGCAAACAACTGTGATTTGATCATTGGAATTGGTGGTGGCAGCCCGATTGATGCAGCGAAAGCAATTTCGGTGATTGCCAAAAATAATTTAAGCGGAAGAGAATTCTATCAGCCCAAAAAGATTGTTGATGCATATCCTATTATTGCCATTCCCACAACCAGTGGAACCGGAACCGAAGTAACACCCTTTAGCGTTATCACCGACACAGAACTTGAGAAAAAAGCAGGATTTGGAAATCCATTGTTATTTGCCAAACTCTCCTATCTTGACCCAAAATATACACTTTCATTACCAGCCCGCATTACTCGTGACACAGCAATAGATGCTTTAAGTCATCTTTTGGAAGGAGTATATTCCAATAAGCGTAATTACCTAAATTATCCGATTATTAAAGAAGGTATCAAACTAATATTAG
>DAOWES010000189.1 GCA_030638385.1 Candidatus Cloacimonadota bacterium
GCTATGTAAAATGGAATTCCAAATTCTTTGGCACAGATTGCTTTTTCTAAAGTACCTATCTTATTTGCCGTATCACCATTGGCGGCAATTCTGTCGGCACCAACAATTATCATATCAATTTTGCCAAGCTGCATGAGATGAGCTGCTGCATTATCCGGGATTATTGTATGAGGAACATTCTCGTTTGCCAATTCCCAGGCGGTGAGACGAGCTCCTTGACTGCGCGGGCGTGTTTCATCTACATAGACAAAAATATTTTTTCCCGCTTTTTGGGCAGTATAGATAGGGGATAGGGCAGTGCCAAAATCAGTAAAGGCTAACCAGCCGGCGTTGCAGTGAGTTTCGATACTAAAGCCATCTTTGATAAGAGTGTTACCATATTCACCGATTTTTATAGAATCATCCACGTCTTGTTGGGCAATGGCCTGAGCTTCTGAAACTGCTGTTTCAGCAGGATTATTGCTATTTATTGCTTTTGCATAAACTTTGTTGGTAGCAAAAAACAGATTTTGCGCAGTGGGTCGAGTGTTTTCGATATCCTGTTTGGCATGTTGGATATATTCTTGCCAATTATTTTTCGGAGCATGTAAAAAAGCTTGAGCCATCGCAAAGCCGGCGGCTGTGCCAATAGCTCCGGCACCACGAACCAGCATCTCTTTGATAGCGTGGCAGGTTTCCAAGTAATTCTCTGAGGTGAAAATTTCAAATTTAAAGGGGAGTAGATTTTGTTCTATTAAATGAACTTTGCCCTCTTCCATCCAAATTGTTCGGTAATTTTTCCCATTAACTTTCATTATTTTACCCTTTTATCTGTTAGATTTTATCTATCTCTTTAAGTTAATTTCACTTACTTAATATATTTATGCTAACACCACTATTTAAATTACTAAGCTCAATATCTAAGCATATCCAGGAAACTTTCAATTCGCAATTTTGTACGTGCATCCAATTTGCCGGGTTGATCACCTTCCACAGTTAAGACAGGATAATCGAGATGTTTTTTGATGATCATCGTGTCAATTTGCAGGTGGCAAAAACTTTGAGAATAACTTAGCACAGCATCGATATTACGTTTTTCCAATTCGGGTTTAATGTCATTAAGTCGGTCGAAAATTGAATAGGGGTAGGTGTAAGAGAGATATTGGTCGATAATATTTTCTTCGAGATGTGGCATACTAAATTGGCGCTGAACTTCGTTGAAAACGATCTGGCAGTTCATCTCTTCCATATATTCATAAAGGTCTGTGATAATGGGCGGAACGCCTAATAAGGCAAAGCGAAATTCTGCTTTTTGGGGTTCACGGGTAACAGCTTCAGAAAGAAATTGATCCAAACGCCTTTCAAAATCGTCCGGATCTCCATTGAAATCAGAAGAATTTACTAACCAAAGGTGGTTTTCAAATCCTGTAACTTTGTTTTCTTTGTAAGTTAATTCATCCAATGTGATCAGTTTTTTTCTAATTTTATCGAGTCGTTTTTTCCATTTTATAACTGCGGAATGTTCAACTTCAAAATGTTTTTCCAATTTTGTAATCTCACGTTCCAAAAGAGTTCTATCTTTGCTAAAGGGAAATGAGAAAGGAATGATCTCGATTCCTTCGTCAGCCAGAGTTGCCATTAGTGAATGAGTGTTTGAACAATCACCTTCCACCACGCCAACTACTACGTCGATATCTGTTTCTCTTGCTACAGAATACATACCTTTTATCCAACTACAAATATTGCGCGGATAGCCTTGGAATTCAGCTGATTCAATGAAATCGTTTGCTCTTCCGGTTACAAACACATTATTCAAATCTACCGGGATATGTCCGGCAGCATAAACTATTTCTATCGGGAAACTGGTTGTAAATCCAATTTTCATTATCTCTCCTAATTATAACTATTAAATGTCAACAAACAAATGAGTTATGCAATTACCTTTAAGCTCAAAAATCACATCGATAATTCAAGATATTCAGTTTCAAGTTCATCAAGCGATTCTTCCAATTTACTAATCTCTGCTTTTAATACTTTCATCTTTTCAGTCAATTCGATTACTAACTTCTGATTTTTAAATGTTTTCGGGTTGGCAAATTCCGCTTCTGACTGAGTTAAACTCTCTTTTTTACTATTTAAAATATTTTCAAAATTCTCAATTTCTGTGTGCAGTTTTTTCAGAACAAAAGGATTTGTTTTATTTTTCTTATCATTTGCCGGTTTGGAAGTTTTGAGCTTGGATTGCTTTTTTGCTTTTTTCTTAAAGAATAGAGCTTCCAATTTCTCCTCTGTTTCATTAATTGTTCCATCGGCAAAAATCCACTTTTGTTTGGAAACTTTTTCGATGAAATAGCGATCATGTGAAACAAAAATTATAGTACCGTTAAATTCAGCTAAAGCTGCTTCTAGGTAGGAAATCATATTGATGTCCAAATGATTTGTAGGTTCATCCAAGATTAGGAAATTTGGCTTATCATGAATTAATTTTGCCAAATATAAACGTGCCTTTTCTCCACCACTTAAAATGGAGACACTTTTTTCTACATCATCCCCGGTAAAGCCAAAACGAGCGAGGTAAGAGAGCACATAACCACGTGTTTCAAGCGGAGCTAATTGCCAAATGGTTTCTTGGATAGTTAGTGAATTATCCAGGATAAGGTGCATTTGATCGTAATAACCAATCTTTAGAGAAGCTCCTTTTTTAGCGATTCCGGATAACGGTTTTAGCTTTCCATTCATAAGCTTTAGAAGTGTGGTTTTTCCACAACCGTTTTTCCCAAGTACAGCAATGCGATCTTGAAAATTTATGCGAAGATTGATCTCTTTAGCTAAAGTTAGATCTTCAAATCCGAATTTCATGTTTTCAAAAACAAAAACATCATTTCCACTTCTACTTGTGTTAGCGAAATTTAGATTTATTTTTCTGTCACTCTTGCTCACTTCGATGGCGTCGATTTTATCTAATCTCTTTTCTAACTCTTTGGCACGTTTAAACATCACTTCGCTATCTCGTGCTCGACCCCAAATCCGATATTGTTTTATCTGATCTTCCATTTTTTTAATTTGTCTTTGCTGCTTGATAACCAACTTTTCATTCAGAATCTGACGTTCTTGGCGTTCTTTTAGATAAAATGAGTAATTACCTTTGTACCATTCCAAAGATTTGCCCTTAATCTCAGCGATTTTTGTGACAGTTTTATCTAAGAAAAGACGATCGTGCGAGATGATCATATATGGTTTGCCAAGGTTAGCCAAATAATTTTCTAACCAGTAAATCATATCAATATCAAGGTGGTTAGTTGGCTCATCAAGTAAGATTATATCAAAAGGCTGTAATAAGATTTTGGCCAATTGGATGCGAGTTTTTTCGCCACCACTAAAATTCAATATTTTTCTATCCCAGGTTGTTTGAGGAAAATTTAATCCTGTTAATACCAGCTTCATTTCTGTGCGAAAATGATAACCGTCTATTGCTTCAAATTGCTCTCGAGTGTTGGAATAATAAGCCAGATTTTCTTTTGTGTTTGCTTGGGAAAGCAAATTTTCTGCTTCTTGAAGTTGCTTTGAAAGTTTCACATAATCTGCCCGTGATTCAAGTACGCTTTGCTCCAGTGTGAGATTATCGTCTAATTCCGGTTCCTGGGTTAGATAGGCAATTTTTGCCGATTTTGAACGGTGGACTTGCCCCTCTTCAGGTTGCAATTTTCCTGTGATAAGATTAAACAGGGTTGATTTGCCGCTACCGTTTTTTCCAACTAAGCCAATTTTGCTATTTTTTTCTAAAGAAAAACTCATATTGTCGAAGATCGTCTGCACTCCGAAATCATGAGAAATTCCTGATAATGATACTATACTCATTTTAATATTACCTCGAATACCAAATTCGGAAGTTGATTTCAATTGTCAATGCCGAATGATACAAGTGTTTGCTAAATGTTTGAATCCATTTTGGTTAATTATCTCTGAGGAGAAGGAGATAATTAACGTTTAATTTTGAGATGTTAAAAAAATCTTGTCACAAAATCTGAGGGAAATATTTCTGTCTTCGATCGGGATGTGGCGCAGTTCGGTTAGCGCGTTCGACTGGGGGTCGAAAGGTCGGAAGTTCAAA
>DAOWES010000157.1 GCA_030638385.1 Candidatus Cloacimonadota bacterium
AAAAAAGCAGCAAAACATTCCCGTTGAAGACAAGGATCGCGAAATAAAGATGTTGGATAATCTAATAGAGAAAGCCAATAAGATGGGAATGAGTAGCAAATTCATTGAAAATATCTGGTCGGAAATATTAAAAGAAAGTAAGAAAAATCAATGATAATATTATCTATCCCCATCAACACAATTGATCAAAAAATCCCAAAATTAAAATCTGCTCAAAAACGTGAATTACGATTGGATTACTTGGAAAACCCATTAGGATTTGATTTTAGGCAAATTACTTCAAATGATATAATTACCATCCGCGATATGAAAGAAGGTGGCAAATATCCGGTAGCTTTTGATGAAAAAGTCGAATATTACCTACAAGCAATAAAGCATAAAAACTGTCTGGTAGATTTGGAGATATCTAATTATAATAACAAAATCCCTGCTGAAAACTTGATACTTTCTTATCATGATTTTTCAGTTGATTATGACATTATAAAAATTGAAAACATCATTAACCAAACAAATCAACTTGCAGCGAAATATATCAAAATTGCTGTAAATATATCCAAATACAGTCAATTTACCCAGCTTTCAGATGTTATAAAAAAATCAAATAAACCTGTGATTTTGGTTGGTATGGGAAAATTGGGGAAGCTTTCGCGCTTACTTTATGCTCATCTTGGTTCGGTAGCTACATATATTGGTTTTGAAAACAACAAAACTGCTCGCGGCCAACTCTCTGTTTCTGAAGCTGAAATATTTAACCTACATAATGTAAAAGCAAAAACAAAGATTGGTGGCCTTATTGGTGGGAACCATGTGTATCATTCCATTGGTATCCCATTTTACAATTCTACTTTTGTTAAAAAGCAAATTGATGCTTATTATCTACCTTTTGAAGTGGAGGATTTTGATGATTTTTGGAACTGGCAAACAACCTGCAAATTTAATTTTTATGGTTTTTCCATTACCATGCCGCACAAAACAAAGCTCGCTTCCAAACTTGGAATTAACTCGTTGCTACTTGCCCGAAATTTATACATTCCCAATAAAAAAACTACTTTTAACACAGATGCGATTGCCTTTGGAAAAAGCGTAGAACTCCTTAGAATCCTAGAAAGTGATAATATCTTAGTTGTGGGAACCGGAAGCACTGCGGAAACAGCTCTATTTGCCTTACAATCTTTTCCACAGTTAACCATTTATGGTCGAAATGTAAATGCCGGGAATAGACTTGCTGAAAAATATAAACGAGATTTTATTCCATTTGGCAAAAACAACCTCAGCTATGATTTGATTATTAATTGCACTTCGCTAGGTATGAAGGGAGAAGACTTTGCCAAAATCACAAGTTTAGCAATCAACTCAAAAGTTATCGATTTACCGTACACAAATAATTCAACTTCCCTGATCGATTTCTGTAAAAAAATGGGATATCCTTTTATAGATGGAAAAATGTTTTGGCACCTGCAAGCAAAGAAACAATTGGATGAATTCTTAGCTGAAATAACTGAATAAGGAGAAAATCATGGAATATAATCCGGTAGAATTAATCATAAAAAAAAGAGATGGTGAAGAATTAACAAAAGAAGAAATCAGATTTTTCATCGGAAAATATTTAAATAATGAAATTCCTGAATACCAGATGTCGGCAATGTTGATGGCTATCTTTTTTGGAGAAATGAATCCCAAAGAGATTCAGGCACTAACCGAGATATATATCGAATCCGGTGCTCGTATCTCATTTGATAAATCTGCCAAAACTGTGGATAAACATTCTACAGGTGGCGTTGGCGATAAAATAACAATTCCTCTCGCTCCCATTGTGGCTGCCTGCGGTGCGAAAATTCCCATGATTTCCGGTCGAGGCTTAGGGCACACCGGCGGAACATTAGATAAATTGGAATCCATCCCCGGATTACGCACAAACTACAATGAAGAAGATTTTCGCAAATTCATCAATTTGGCGGGCTTCTCTATTATCAGCCAGTCAGATGAGCTCGTTCCCGCCGACCGTCGCATATATGCGCTACGTGATGTTACCGGCACAGTTGAAAGTTTACCATTGATAACAGCTAGTATTATGAGTAAGAAAATTGCCGAAGGCGCTCAAAACCTGGTTATTGATTTAAAAGTTGGTAGCGGCGCTTTCATCAAAACTATGGACAAAGCAGAACGTTTAGGTCGCTTATTAGCCAAAACCGGAGAGAGCTTAGGGCAAAAAGTAACTGTAGTTTTTTCTGACATGAACTCACCGCTAGGTCATTATATCGGGAATGCTTTAGAAGTAAAAGAATCAATTGAATATTTACAGGGAAAGCGGATTCCAGATATTCACAATCTAACAAAAACTTTGGCAATTGAGATGCTGATTTTATCCGGTATAACCTCAGATAAAGAAAAAGCCGGAGAGATGGTTGAGAAAGTTATCGATGATGGTAGTGCCTTGGAATGTTTACGCAGATTTATCAAAAATCAAAATGGTAACCCCGAAGTTTGCGATGATGTGAATCTTCTTCCCAGAGCAAAATTTGAGATTCCAATAATTGCCGATAAGAGCGGTTGGATTTCTGGAATTAATAGTCAGCAAATTGGTTTTTCCCTCATCGAAATAGGTGCTGGAAGAAAAACCCTGGATTCACAACTGGATTATTCATCCGGAGCTTATTTTCCTAAAAAAATAGGGGATAAGGTAGCTGAAGGAGAGGAAATTGGAATTATCTTTTGCAATGAAGAAACACAAGGCAAACAAGCTGCCAAGAAGTTTTATGATTCTATTCACATTTCCGACAGGAAAGTACCTTTCAAGCAATTAATCATAAAGATTACAAGTAATTGGACGTAACCCCGGATATCTTTAAATCTTGACATAAGAAAGACGTTAGGTAAGTTGTCGCACCTATAAGGTGTAAAAACCTATCAAAGTATTGAAACTAAAGAAGTTAATAGAGAATAAAGGAGTCATGAAATGGCAGTACCAAAGAGAAAGACATCAAAGTCTAGAAGAGATAAAAGAAGAACTCATTACAAAGCAGAAATGCCTGCTATCGCAAAGTGCTCAACTTGTGGCGAGCCAGTTAAGCCTCACAACATATGTGCAAAATGTGGACACTATAACGGAAAACAAGTTATAGACATTAAAGAATAAGACAAATGCGCATTGCAATAGATGCATACGGCAGTGATAATGCACCTTTCCCGGAAGTGGAAGGTGCAATTATTGCAATTACAGAAGATCTTTGTGAAAAAATCTACCTTGTAGGCAAGGAAGAAGAGTTAAAGAAAGAACTCTCTAAATACTTTTACGATGAAAAAAGAATTGAAATCGTACCAGCCACAGAGATAATTTCGATGGACGACAAGCCTGCTACAATTGTAAAAAAGAAAAAAGATTCATCCTTGGTGAAATCTATTCTTTTGCACAAAGAAGGCATTGTGGATGGAGTTGTATCAGCCGGTAACACCGGTGCAGTTATGGCCGCATCTCTTTTTACCTACGGCAGAATTAAAAACGTTTTAAGACCAGCAATAGCTATTACTCTTCCAACTCAAAAAAATCCGGAAATAATTCTCGATGTAGGCGCAAACGTTGATTGCAATGAGGATAATTTATTACAATTCGCTATCTTAGGAAGTCTTTATTCCAGATTTTTTTATAAAAATGAAAATCCCAAAGTTGCCCTTTTAAATATTGGAGAAGAGAGCTCCAAAGGAAATGATCTTTCAAAGGCAGCTTATAAAAAGCTCTCAGAATTTAAAGACATCAATTTTGTCGGAAATATCGAAGGAAAAGCGATGTTAAAAGGCAACGTTGATGTAGTTGTGTGTGATGGTTTCGTAGGTAATGTAGTGCTGAAAACGGTAGAAGGCGTAGCCTACTCCATTTTTAGTATGATGAAAGAACAATTTAAAAAAGACTGGATCGCCAAACTTGGTGCTTTACTATCATACCCTGTGTTTTCTTATCTAAAGAAGAAGCTGGACCATAGCGAACATGGCGGAGCTTTGCTTATTGGATTAAATGGTTCAACCATTGTAGCTCATGGAAGTTCAGATGCAAAAGCGATAAAAAATGCAGTTCGAGTATCAGTAAAAATAGCCAAATCTGGTTTTATTCAGCATGCAAAAGAGTATTTTGAGGAACTATAATTATGGTTAATCGTTACTATGCTAAAATATCGGGAACAGGTAGATACCTTCCCGAGAAAATTTTGACCAATTTTGATTTAGAAAAAATCGTAGATACAAATGATGAATGGATTCGTACAAGAACAGGAATGTCTGAACGACGTGTGGCAGAGCCAAGCCAAGCGGCTTCAGATCTAGCATATGAGGCTGCGGTAATAGCAATCGAAGATGCCGGGTTAAAACCTAAAGACATTGATTTGATAATAGTTGGAACAATCACTTCAGATCATGCATTTCCTTCTACTGCTTGTATCGTGCAAAAGAGATTGGGGATAAAAAATTTCCCCGCCTTTGATATCTCAGCAGGATGTCCCGGCTGGATCTATGCTTCAAATATTGCTAAGCAATACATAGAAACCGGTGCAGCTAAACATGCTTTGGTTATAGGCGTTGAGCTTCTAACAAAAATATTAAATTATGAAGATAGGAATACTTGTGTTTTATTTGGTGATGGAGCCGGGGCAACTATTATGTCTCGCGCCGAGCTAACTGATATCAGCAAAGTTATCGATTCCGATATCTCTGCAGATGGAACATACAATGATCTTCTTATCCAACCTGCCGGAGGCTCTCGAATGCCTGCTAGCAAAGAATCTGTTGAGAATAAATTACACTCCGTTCACATGGAAGGAAATAAAATATTTAAACTCGCAGTTAAGTCTATGTACAATTCTTGCGATACAGTGCTAAAGCGTAACAATCTTGATGTAAAATCAATTGATTGGTTATTAACTCATCAGGCAAATTTACGTATTATTGATGCTTTAGGACGTAAGATGAAAATTGATAAAGAGAAAGTAATTATCAATATCGAAAAATATGCAAACACCTCTTCTGCTACTATTCCAATCGCTTTAGATGAAGCAATTAGAGATGGTAAAATTCGCAGAGGTGATTTGGTTCTGATGTCTTCATTCGGAGCCGGATTAACTTCCGGTAGTTTACTTATTAGATATTAACGGAGATAATGACATGGCAAAAAAAATAGCATTTATCTTCCCCGGACAAGGCGCTCAATACATTGGAATGGCAATGGATTTTATCGCGCAAGATCCTAGTTTGGAAGAGATCATAAACAACTTTGATAAAAAGAACAATACCAATTTACTTTCTATTATGAAAGATGGACCGGAAGAAAAACTTAAAGAAACCAGGTTCACTCAACCGGCAATTTTGTTTCATAGTATTGCAGCCCTCAGAGCTTTACAAAATGAAATCGAGATTACACCGGACTTTGTAGCCGGACACTCTTTGGGTGAATTTTCTGCTTTAGTTGCCAATGGCGTACTGAACTTTGAAGATGCAATGTATTTGGTACATAAGCGTGGTGAATTCATGATTAAAGCCAATGAAGGCAAGCCTTTTGCTATGGCAGCCATCATCGGGCCGGACGAAGAAACTGTTCGCAATATTTGCCAACAAGCTTCCTCGGAAGGAGTGGTTGTGGCAGCAAACTTTAACACTCCGGTACAAACTGTAATTTCCGGTTCTAAAGCAGGTGTGGAAAAAGCTTGTGAACTATTAAGCGAAGCCGGAGCAAAACGAGTTGTTCCATTGGTTGTTGGTGGCCCTTTTCACTCACCTCTAATAGCTAAAGCAAGTGAATGGTTAACAGAGGAGATGAACAGTATTCAATTTTCCTCGACAACTATACCGGTCATTGCAAATGTTGACGCCAATCTAGAAACAGATTCGGAAAAAATTAAGCTAAATTTAGCAAAACAGGTTACATCATCTGTACTTTGGGTTGCATCAATGCAAAGGATGATTAGTGAAGGAGTTGAACTCTTTATCGAGTTTGGTCCTCAGAAAGTTCTTACTGGCATGATGAAAAAAATTGATAGAAAAGCAAAGATCTTAAACATCGACAAAGTGGAAGATGTGAAGAAAATTGTAGATTTTATCAAAAACTAATAGGTGAAAATATGAAAAGATTAGATGGAAAAATTGCAATTATCACAGGTGCCGCTCGTGGTATCGGGTTTGGAATTGCAAAAACATACGCAGAAGAAGGCGCTCAAGTCATCATCATTGATCTATCTCAGGACGCTGTTGATGAAGCTGTAAAAACCTTAACAGATGCGAGTTATCTAGCAACAGGCTTTGCCGCCGATGTTACAGATAATGCAGTAATCGAAAAAATCTTCAAACAAATATTTAATGAATTTGGAAAAATCGACATCCTTATAAATAATGCCGGCATCACTCGTGATGGTCTTCTAATGAAGATGAAAGAAGCTGATTGGGATTTGGTGATGAATGTGAACCTTAAAGGTACATTTATCTGCACTCAAAAAGTTTGTCGTTATATGATGAAAAAGCGCTCCGGTGCCATCATCAATATTGCAAGTGTTATTGGCTTAATGGGAAATGCCGGACAAGCAAACTATGCAGCTTCAAAAGGTGGTACAATTGCCTTTACAAAATCGGCAGCTAAAGAGTTCGCTTCCCGTAACATTAGGGTTAATGCTATTGCACCCGGTTTCATTGAAACAGAAATGACAGCCAGATTGTCGGAAGAAGTTATAGCTAATTATGCTAAAGCAATTCCTTTAAATAAAATGGGAAGTATTAGAGATGTAGCCAATTGCTGTGTGTTCTTGGCATCAGAAGATTCAAATTATATCACCGGTCAAACAATTCAGGTTGACGGTGGTTTGATAATGTAAAAAATTAATTCAGGTTGACGATGGTTTAATAATTTTTAAAATTAATCCTTGTTAATTAATGAAGAAAATCAAAGTAAGAAAAAAGAAGAAAAAAATTCAGGAGGATACAAATGGATATCGCAAGAATTACTGAAATTATCGTAGAAGAATTAGGTGTAGAAGCAAGTGAAGTTGTTCCAGAGGCTAGTTTCATAGAAGATCTTGGTGCAGACTCACTTGATACTGTTGAGCTTATCATGAAAATCGAAGAGGAATATGACATCGAAATTCCTGATGAAGATGCTGAAAAACTTACAACAGTAGGAAAAGTTATTGAATATCTTGAAGCTAACGTTAGCTAAGATAATCTAAAATTTAATGGTGGAGAATTTAATTTTAAATTAGAATCTCCACCATTTATTTAATTAATTACAAAAGAGGATATAATGAGTAAAAGAAGAGTTGTTATCACAGGCTTAGGAACTCTAAATGCTGTTGGGAATAATACAGAAGAAACTTGGAATAATCTCATCGCAGGGAATTCCGGGATAGATACTATCACAAAATTAGATAATATCGAAAGTTATGCTAGCAGAATTGCCGGAGAATTAAAAGGATATGATCCACTTGAACACTTTGAAAAGAAGAAGATCAAAAAGATGGATTGTTATACTCAATATGCATTAATCGCAGCTAAAGAAGCGATGGAATCTTCCGGACTTTTGGATGCTGATTTCGATCATGATCGTGCTGGTGCTCTTATTGCGACAGGTATTGGTGGGATGCTAACTTTTGAGCTTGAAGCTCAAAAATTAGCAGCTAAAGGTCCTAGAAGAGTAAGTCCTATGTTTATTCCAAAAATGATCTCTAATATTGGAACAGCAGAAGTTGCTATAAAATATGATCTCAGAGGAATTAATTTTAATATTTCATCTGCTTGTGCTTCCGCAAATCATGCTTTAGGCACAGCATTCAGAACTATCCAATATGGTGATGCAGACATTATTCTCTCCGGTGGAGCAGAAGCATCTGTAACTCCGCTGGCTGTAGCTGGTTTTGCTTCTATGAAAGCTCTTTCCACACGTAATGATGATCCTAAAACAGCTTGTAGACCATTTGATAAAGATCGTGATGGTTTTGTTATTGGTGAAGGTGCAGGTGTTTTGGTATTGGAAGAACTTGAGCATGCCAAAAAACGTGGCGCCAATATCTTAGCGGAAATTGTTGGCTATGGTGCTACTTGTGACGCATACCATATTACTGCCCCCGCTCCTAACGGAGAAGGTGGAGCTCGCGCCATCAAAATGGCCTTGAATGATGCTGGGATAAAACCGGAAGACGTTGATTTTATCAGCGCTCACGGAACTTCTACCCCGCTTAATGACAAAAATGAAACAACTGCTTTCAAAACTGTGTTTGGAGATTATGCCCAAAAGGTTAAGATTAATTCAACAAAATCTATGATTGGACATACATTAGGTGCTGCTGCTGCGATTGAAGCAATCGTTTGCGTGAAATCTATTCAAACGAGTAAAATTCATCCTACCATTAACCAAATTAATCCTGATCCTGAATGTGATCTTGATTATGTTCCTAACAAAGCTATTGACTTTGATGTTAATGTTACTGTTAGTAATTCACTTGGATTTGGTGGTCATAATGGAGTTATTGTCATGAGAAAATACAATAACTAACGTATATTTATATTACAGGGGGTGCTTGCACCCCTGTTTTCATTAAGGAATTCACAGAGATGAAAAACATTATTTCAATTATCTTAAATCAAATTGCCGGGCGTGAACACAAAATTAAGAACTTAGCACAATTAGAAACCACCATAAACTATCGATTCAAAAATATTTCATTAATCAATGCAGCCCTTTCTCACACATCTTTAATGCGGATTAATGATAAAATTTGGCCATTTGAACGAATGGAGTTTTTGGGTGATTCAATATTGGGATTGGTTGTAGCAGAATTACTTTTCAAGCAATTTCCTGACTATTCAGAAGGAGATTTATCAAAATTAAAGTCTAAGCTCGTTTCTCGCAAATATCTAGCGATTATGGCTCGAGAAATTAATCTTGGTAAATATATCCTTTTAAGCAGTGAAGCTGAGCTTGGTAAAGGTAGGGATTCTTCAACTATTTTATGCGACACAATCGAGGCGATGATTTGTGCAATTTACATAGATTCAGGGCTTCCCCAAGCAGATAAATTCATTAGAAATATTTTAATGAAAGATTTCATGCACTCAATCGATCGCTCTGAAATTATCAATTTCAAGAGTATCTTGCAGGAATATACTCAAGCAAAGTACAAAAATGTTCCAATCTATAAAATCATTGATGAGACAGGGCCAGATCATGAGAAAGTTTTCACGGTTGAAATTCTAATAAATGATATTGCTAAAGGAATCGGGACCGGAGCAAACAAGAAAACGGCTGAACAAAATGCAGCAAAAGTTGCCTGCGAAGAACTTGAACTTCTATCGAAATGAAGATCTTGCCACTGTTCATTCCCCATCTTGGCTGCCCTTTTGATTGCGTTTATTGCAACCAACACCAGATTACCAAAATTTCTCAACTTGTAATTTCCGAGATATCTTCTCAAATTGAAAACTTCTGCAAATTCAATAAACAGAGAGAGAAGGAAATTGCTTTTTTTGGTGGAACTTTTACTGGAATTCCTCAAGAATTTCAACAGCAATTATTAGATTTAGTAAAACCTTTTTTAGATAAACAAACAGGCATTAGGATTTCCACACGCCCGGATGCAATTAGCAACTCTACACTTAACTTTCTAAAAGCAAATGGCGTTACTACTATCGAGCTTGGAATTCAGAGCTTTGCCGATGAGGTTCTAAGTAAAAGTAAACGTGGCTACACTAGTAAAATTGCCGAAGAAAATTGCCGAAAAATCCAAAGTCATAATTTCAAATTAGGTGTTCAGCTGATGCCGGGCTTACCCGGATTTTCATCTGCCACGCTAAACCAAACAATCAACACAACCATTGCCATCAAGCCGGATTTCATTCGCATCTATCCCACCATTGTTTTGGGAGATACAAAACTTGCAGAGCTATATCGGGCAAAATTATACTCTCCGCTCAGCTTGGATGAAGCTATCGATATTTCTGTAAAAATTACTAATGAAATGCAGAAACATAATATTGCTATAATTAAGGCAGGTTTGCATTCCGATATCGCTCCTGAAGCTATAATTGCCGGTCCATATCATCCTACTTTTGGCGAACTGGTTCGCGCCGAAATTTATTATCAAAAATTATTAAAAAGTTATGATCCTGAAAAAACTCTGGCAATTTCTCCGGCTGATGTCTCTTTATTTAAAGGGTTCAGTGGCAAGATGATAGCAAAAATCAAAACTCACTTTCAAATCTCAAAGATTTCAATATTAATTGAT
Source organism: Candidatus Cloacimonadota bacterium (assembly GCA_030638385.1). Taxonomy (GTDB): domain Bacteria; phylum Cloacimonadota; class Cloacimonadia; order Cloacimonadales; family TCS61; genus DAOWES01. Next base: position 10,248 of record DAOWES010000157.1, read on the forward strand.
AAAAATACTCCCAAAAATCAATTTGATCTTTTGGATGAAAAAAACACAAAAGCTTGGTAAATCATGCTCTACCTTTTTCTACCTTTAGTCATTTTTGTAGGAATTTGGTTTTATAGAAATTCCATTCCGGTTCTTTCCAAGCCACAAAAATGGTTTTTGACAAGCTTGCGAATAATCTCACTAACAATTGTCCTCTTGCTTCTATTCAATCCAATTATACATTTCTCCACTAAATTAATAAAAAAGCCACAAGCAATAATGCTGATTGATAATTCTCAAAGCATGGCGATTTCGGATGGGACACAGCAAAAAACAAAATTTTTTGAAAGTTTTCAAGAGCAAATCTCTGATCAGATTTCTTCAGATTACAATATTGAAACATTTAATTTTGCCGCTACATTGGAGGGGAATGACAACTCGACAAATCTGCAAAATTCATTACAAGTTTTACAAACAAAATATTCAGCTACTGAGATTGATGAAATTTTTCTTCTTTCAGATGGTTGGTTTAAAGATGATAATTATGATTTCCTAAAAAAACTCAATATTCCGATAAACACTATTATCCCCAATATTAAAAATAATTTTTCGGATATCTCCATTACAGATATTCGCAATAATGAAACTGCTTATCATGGAGACATTTGCCCAATTGAAATCAGGGTGAATGCAATGAAATTTGCGGGAAACGCAACTCTCCTCCTAAAGATCAACAACCAAGATTATTCTACTAAAACATTAGATTTTTCTAAGGATAGTTTTCAGAAAATCATCTTTGAGGTAAAATTTTCTCAACTTGGCTTAAATACTATTTCTGCAGAAATTTCAGCTCCGAAATTAACTGAAACAGATCTTGCCAACAAGAAACTGGAAACTGCTATAAAAATCGATGATAAACGTAATAAAATTTTAATTATCTCAGATAAATTAACTTGGGATATAAAATTCTTAATCGATGCAATTAAAACCGATGCTAAACTGGAAGCAGAATTTTTACTTAAAGATAATGTTTTATATAAAAACAATGTACCAACAAATTTAAGTAAGCACATCTCGGATTCAAAAGTAATTTTCATCTTAAATAATGATAAGCTCAGGTTTAATAATTTTGAATTTAAGCTAATTGCAAATTATCAGAAAAATGGTGGTAGTTTGGTATTTATGGGTAACTATTTAGATCAATTTGCCGAAATTTTACCAAGTAAAAAATCTGAAATCCATACCGAATTTGAATCAACAATATTGCTTAGTGATGCTAGCAAAAAATATCAAACTTTTAATTTTGAGGCAGAGCAAATCCCACCATTGAAATATAAATTTATTCGTCCCAAAATAGAATCAGAAGTTCTTGCTGTATTTGCAAATGAGCAAAGATCAGCGGCAATATTAATTAATAATGGTCATAATAAAATCATGCAGCTTGCCATGAAAAATCTTTGGCGATGGCAAATGCATAGTAAAGAGAGTAGCTTTACAAAATTTATTGTCGATATTTGCAATTGGATGAGTAGTAATAGTAAGAATAATTTTGTGAGTTTCACCAATAAAAACAGTTATTTTTTAGGTGAGAATGTTAAATTAGAGCTAATTGCCTATGATGAGAAACTAAATGTTCTTAACGATCTTAATGCAAAATTAGAGCTAAAAAAATCTGATGAAATTATTCTAACAAAATACTTAGAAAACAATAGCGATAGATATTCTACTATCATTACAGAGCTAAAAGCCGGTAAATATTTTTATTCAATTATTGATGATAAAACTAAACAGAAAACAGCCGGAGAATTTATTGTTAGAAGTGATAGCGGAGAATCGAGAGACGTAGGAATAAATAGATCTATGCTTAGCTACATATCCAAAACAACAAACGGGAAAACCATCTCGGACGATAATATTGATCAGCTGGAGTTTTCGGCAAAGATGAAAGAGTATCGAGTTAATCATGAAATCCCAATCTACAAAAAAAAGTGGTTAATACTATTATTTCTAACATCATTCTGTCTTGAACTTTTCTTTAGAAAAAGATGGGGAATGTTATAAAGGATGAGAAAAAATTGTCATTCTGAGCGGAGACGAAGAATTCTTTAACTTGTTATATTGCACGATCTTTCCCCGAGAAAATCGGGGCTATTATGCAAAATCACTAAATCATATTTTGAGGCTGTTCTAAATAGCTTAAAGCTTTATAAGCCTAGGCTTACGTCAAAACAAGATAATTCCCAGAAAGCTAATCGGTAATATTTCCCTCATCCGGCTGTCCTTCTCCCTGCAGATATCGTTCTTGTCGAAATCGTTTTTCTGCGAAAAGCCGATTTGTAGCCGAATCTTAGAAGGAACATAAGAATAGCAGGAAGAATAAAAGGAGCAAAAATCATCATGACATGACGCTCGTTGCTAAACTGCCAATTTGCTAATTACCAGATGGGAATATACTCGAAATCGTTTTTCTACGAGTCGTAGAGAATACCTTATTATAGTGTATTCATATTTTGCTATGTTAAAACTTGAATTTCAAACCTGTTTTAAATCCTATACCTTTTGCTTTATTAAAGATGCCACCACTGGATGAAAAAGCTAAATCATATTCCATGAAATTGAATTTTAATCCTGTTTGCAATTCAGAAAAACCGGCACCATTTCCGTAGCCACAGATAATTTTAATGGGCCAAATTTTCTTAACCAAGTAACCGGCACCTAAAGAAAATCCATTTCTCATTCCATAATTGCAATTCTCATATTTAGCCTCAATGGTAAGATCTGTGATTGGTATATATTCAAATCCAAATGTTACTGTTGGTTTTATATTCACGGTTTGTTTCTTGTATCTAGTAGAGTCATCTTGGGTAGATTCATTAAAAGCCTCATAGTTATCACCTTCCAAATACAAAAGGCTATCTACAAACACACCTTCGTAAGTAATGCCCGCCAAATCTCGATAAGTAAGATTCGCAAAAATGTCATCCAAACTAAAATAGGCCCAACCATTTTCCAGCACACCAATTTTTGTACCAAATCCAATACCGGCAGAAAGTTTTCCATTAGAAGATGCATCTGAATATTTTGCATGAATTTGATAATTATAATATAAAGAATCTACCAT
>DAOWES010000188.1 GCA_030638385.1 Candidatus Cloacimonadota bacterium
ATTTTGATCAAAGAAAAGCGGCAAATGATCCCTTAGTTAAAGAGAAAGAAAGAATAGTACTGTTCATACAAGGTGGTGACGGCCCCTGTCGACAGGGGCAATGTGTCGATATCTGCAAGCTAAGTTTTTATAGATTGTTTGGAAATTCAGCAAAGCAAAATGCCAATCTACGCGATGAACGCTTGCCTGTTAAATTTCTGGAAAATATAGCTACCAGCTTGGACAATAAGAAGGATTTCCTTACACAAATAGAGAAATGGACGACGATACAAGGATATCAGGCTCTAATTGTCAAAGGAGTATTAAGTTCCATCTATTTAAAAGCCGGTTCGAATTGCAGGAGTCAGGAAGAATTTGAACAGCTTCAACTTGATTACAGAAAACTTAAGCAAACTGTTTATAATATTTTACAATATAATGTTAAGCCGGCTAAATTTTCCCGCTTTATTGTTGATAAGATTGAACGAGGAATTCCTAAGCTCGGTGGGCTGGCCATATATTTTGGTTACGGTCTATACAACAATAATGGTCTGCGAAAAATATTTAAGAAATTCAGTGATAAATGGATAAATAATCATGCCAATGGAACAAATAAGAAAATAAATATTCATGTCGAAGGTGAGTTTTATTTGCGTGTCGCTCAAAATGAAGAAATACTAAAATCCCTGATAGACACGCTTGGCTTTGGTTCTTTTGAGCTGAGTTTTACACCTATGTGGTGTTTCTTTGAATATATTTTAGAATCAAGAATTCTGATTGCCAATAAAGATATTGAGATATACCGGCATAAAATGGAAGATGATCAGGTAGCTGGTGAAAATAACAAATTAGAGAAATTAATCGAGAAAAAGAAAAATGACATTAAAGCAACATTAGAGACTATTACTAATTTCAGGAATATATTAGCAGGGCCATTATATAAGGCTGCCGGTATAAAAATTCCGCAGGAAATGAAAAAAGCAATCGCAGCAGCTAAGCCAATTCTGCCAAAGTATAAACCGTTCGGGGAGTTGGTTCCTTATGTCGGCGAAACAATTTCGCTGCTAAATCACGGAATAGATCTGGTCTTAAATGTTGCACCAGAAGGCTGTATGGTTGCTTCCATGGGTGAAATGCTTACTCCTAAAATGATGCAATTTGTAAACAACAATAAGGCCCGAATTCAGTACCTGTTTACAACTGAGGGAGAAATTAATGAAGAGATGCTACAACTATCACTGTTAAAAATACTAGAGCCCGAGAAATATTATTCGCGATAGCATTATATTTGGGTTTCTGCATAATTGACTGCTTTGATCGAAACCGTTTTGCTTTTTCTTTCCCCTTCTCCTTCTAGGAGAAGGGGTTAGGGGATGAGGTCAGTTAAAGCAAGATAGAGCGCGAAACCTCACCTCAATCCTCTAAGATTCGGCTTTGCTTTAGCAAAACGATATCTATAAGGAGAGGAGGCAGTAATTTCCCTTCTTCCGAAAGAAGAGTTAAGGGAAGTTATCGTTTTGCTGCGATAGATCTCGTTTTTCTTCGAAAAGCCGAATCTTAGATCTCGTTTTTGTCGAAATCGTTTTGATCGAGATCGTTCTTCACTTTGTTCAGAGCCGACTCGTAGCTGATTCGTAAAAACCGAATCTTAGCCGACTCCCGAGATCGTTTTGCAAGCAAAGCCGACTCGTAGTTAATTCGTGGACAAAGACTTTTTAAAGTGGGTTCAAAGATTAAATTATCAATTATACAGAACTCATTAATGACTTTATCTCTAAGTTTTCGGCATATTAGTTAACTCTTATATTTTTAGCTCTCAATTTTATTTAAACTATCTATAATGCTCTTTGCTATTTTAAATCCCACACCTTTAACCCTTGTTAAATCAGTAATAGAAGCATTTCTTATATTTTCTACCGAGCCAAATTCTTTAAGAAGCATAAATTTGAGATTTTGACCAATTCCACCTATCTCATCAAGCTCGCTGGATAATGTTCTTTTGCTCCGTGTTTTTCGATGAAAACCTACCGCTGTGCGATGAGCTTCATCGCGAATTTGAATAAGCAAACGCAAAGCTGCAGAATTTCTTGGTAATAGAATGGAGTCTGATTTTTCGGGTACAAATACTTCTTCAATTCTTTTGGCCAAGGAGATCATCTCAATATCTTCAAATCCTGTTTCCTTTAAGATCGGATAAGCTGAGCTCAGCTGTCCTTTCCCACCATCGATAACAATCAAATCAGGTTTCTCTTCGAGCGTAATTTTGCTAAAATATCGTCGCATTGTTTCTGCCATTGAAGCAAAATCATCCTGCCCAATCACTGTTTTCATCTTAAAAAGCCGATAATTTTTCTTTTTGGGTTTTCCATTTTCAAAATAAACCAATGATGAGACTGTATCTGCTCCTTGAATTGTGGAGATATCGATACAGATCATTTTACGCGGAAGTTTCTTTAGATTAAGCTTTTCTTTTAACTCGGTGACAGGGAACACGGTGCGATTGCTTTTTCGTAAATGTTTCAGCTTTTGTTCTTCAACAAAGTTAAAGGCATTTTCGATTGCAATTTTCATCAAGATCCGATTTTCACCTCTGTGCGGTACATGCAATTTATTTTTTAGCCAGCGGTTAAGCGTTTCATAATCATCACATTCTTGCTGTAAAAGAATATGATGAGGCAAATTTTCTAATTTTGTGTGATAATATTGAGTAAGAAATGCATTTAATAAAGCTGCTTTGTCACTATCCCCCACATTATCCAATGCATAAACCTCTTTATTCAATAATTTGCCGGAAAGAATCTTCATCACTGTTACAGCAGCGAGATTATTTTCTTTATAGACGGCAATCACATCACGATTTTTCTCATCTGTATAAAAAAGTGTTTTGGAATTATTAATTTTTTGAATATTTAAAATTTTATCGCGCACTAAGGCTGCTTCTTCAAACTTCATCTCTTCTGAATAGGCCAGCATTTCAACTTTCAGCTCATTAATTACTTCTTGATTCTTGCCATTTAAAAAACGAATCGCATTCATCACCGTTTTTCTATATTCGCTTTTGGAAATTTTCCCGATACAAGGAGCAAAACATTTTCCCATCTGATAATTCATACAAGCAGTTTTATATAAGCTTCCCTTTTCCATAATAACTCGTGAGCAGGTTTTTAGCGGAAAGATCCATTCCATCATGCGCAAAGTTTTTCGAACAGCCCGAGCATCTGTGTAGGGACCAAAATACTTGGAACCATCCTTCAATATCTCTCTGGTAATTAATATGCGCGGAAAATCATCTTTGATGGTGATTTTTATAAATGGATAGTGCTTATCATCTTTAAGTAAAACATTATAGCGTGGTTTGTGTTTGTTTATGAGGTCTGCTTCCAATTGCAAAGCTTGTTCTTCCGAGCTGGTGATAATATAATCAAAGCTCTTAATTCGCTTCACAAGTTCAGCTGTTTTATTATCTACCGGAGTTCCGCTAAAATAGGAACGAACCCGATTTTTCAGACTTTTGGATTTACCGATGTAGATGATTTTATCATTTACATTCTTCATTAGATAAACACCGGGTTTATCTGGTAGTAATGCTAATTTCTCTTTTATTTTTTTGTTAATTTCCGCCATATTCGCTGTCCAATAACTTTACTGTTTTCAATATTCAAAACATGAGCACCACCCAATAATATTACTAACGAAATAGCGCCCAAAACAAATACTCGCATCATCGAATAAATAACTGATTCTTGAGAAAATAGATGAGTTAGATATGTTAAAACAAGCCAAATTATCAATGCTAAAGTTATAATTTTTATCAAGCTCTGTTTGAGATTTTTAATTTTAAATTGATTATACTTTTTCTTTAGAAAAACAATAAGAATGAAAAAATGAACTACCGCGGAAATGGATGTTGCCAGTGCTAAACCGGCGTGCCCGATAAATTGCATCAGCAGAATATTTAAGCTAATATTAAGAACAACGATAAACACTGATATTTTCACAGGCGTTTTTGTATCTTTGGCTGCATAAAATATTGGAATAATCAATCTGTTCCAACTATAAAAAAGTAACCCGAATGAGTAACAAAGAAACGCTTGATAGGTCATATTAAGTGAATGCAGATCAAAGTTACCACGCATAAATAAAATAATAATCATATCTTTTCCAAGCGCTGCCACGATAGCAACAATTGGAATCATGATAAAAGCCAGAGAAGACATAGAAAAGTTCAGACTATCCTCAAGTTCTTCCCAATTACCTTCGGTAATCAAGCGAGAAAACAGAGGCAATACAGCTACTCCTACCGCAACTCCAAAAACTCCCAACGGAAGCTGCATAAGTCGATTACCATAATTAAGTGCGGCAATGCTTCCGGTAGCCAACAAAGATGCCAAAATTAGATCAAATGCTAAGTTAACTTGCCGAATTGCCAAGCCAACCACTCCGGGTAAAAATCTTTTCCAAACAGCGGAAATATCATGTCCTCGCAGATTTAGATCAAGACGAATCTTGTAGCCAAGTTTTTTTTAAAATGGGGAAATTGATAATAGTTTGCAAAATACCACCAATTACCACGCCGATAGACCAAACAACCACCTGTTCAATAGCTGTGGCAGAATTTTTAATAAGCACAAAAATACCCAAAGATAATATCATCGCAATATTTAAAAAAGCGGAAGATAAACCCGGGATAAAGAAATAATCGTGTGAATTTAAGATAGAGATTAAGGTGGAAGACAAGCCAATGAGTAACAGATATGGAAACATTATTCGAATTAGTTTAAGTGTCACAAGAGATGTTTCAGCATCAAAGCCCGGAGCTAATAGTTTGATAATGAGAGGTGCAAAGACAATTCCAATAATGGAAAGTATCATCAGAAATGTGGTTAAAATAGAAAGTACATTTATGCCAAAATCAATTTGAGCTTTTCTGCCTCGTTTAATACCAATTTCGCCATAAAGTGGGATAAATGCAGCAGAGAGGGCACCTTCGCCGAATAATCTTCTAAGCAGATTTGGAATTTGAAAAGCAACTTGAAAAGCATCTGCCACATAACTGGTTCCCCAAAAAGCAGTTGTCATGATGTCTCGAATTAATCCTAATATTCTGCTGATAAACACAGCAAAAGACATCGATCCCACTTTTTTTATCAATTCATGCTTTCCCATTATTTTCCTCAATCCGAATCTTTTTTTCAAAACAAATCTATCTAAAAAAAATGGGAGACTAAAGCCTCCCAAATAAGTTATTTTACCATTTAACAGGTTTACGTTTTATAGGCATTGTCATACAACGAACACCACCGCCACCTCTAGCAAGCTCTGCACCATCAATTCCAATAACAAGTTTATCATAATTGCTGATTTTATCTTTTCCTGAAATAAAATCTTTTGCATGCTTCACAGAATAACCGGCTTTGTTAATTTCATCTAATGTTCTGCTGTTACAATCGTAACCAATAAATTTTCCGGGTTCGAAAGCAAAGAAGTTTGTTCCGGAAAGCCACTGCTCTCTTTCTTGATATAATTGCTCTTTCCCACCACAAATAATCGGCTCAAGCTCAATTCCAACTGTCTTTAATCCACTGATAATGTCAGGCATATCTTCAAATACTTTTTTACCATTTGGCTGCAAAGTAATCTTCACTACTGATAATGTTTTCTTACCCAATACATACGGATGGTGGATTACACAACGATTTTTATCTACCATTGTGAAAACCATATCAAGGTGAATTGTAGCTCTCTCTTTGGGCAGCACAACGGCAAAAATTATCATTGGCTTATTTATTTGCTTCGTCAAATTTGCACAAATTATATCAATACTTTGCGGAGTTGTACGCTCGGAAATCCCTATTGCAAGAACATCATCTCGCAATACCAAAAGATCACCACCTTCAATTGTAGCTTCCTGACTATCTTCAAAAGTTGTGCCATCAATGATAAATCCTTCCGATTTAAAATTTGTATGATATTTGAAAATAAATTTCATTATTACAGCTTCCATAGCTCTTACTCTGTTAGCCATTGAACCGGTAACAATTTTATCTCCCACCACAATTGCACTATCACGCATAAAATACAAGTTAGGAAGTGGCGGAAGTGCAAAAATATTTTCACTTAAGTACTTTGTGAGAGTATCTTTCTTTTCTTTAATTCCCACAATTACCAAATTTGCAAGTTCAGCTGGTGAAATGCTTTCAAATTCACTTCTTCTATTTTGCCCATTTCCCAATAGCGTACAAATTGTATCTAAAAATTCACTCTTCACACTATCGTTAGATAGCACATCTGTAAGCAAATCCTTCACTTCATATACATTAGTAATTAATTTTAATAAATCCTTAAGCTCACGATGGTCTTCTGCAATCACAGGAAGAGGTAAAATGTCATTGTATAGTACCTGAGCTGCTGATTTTGGAGTCATCTGCTCAACTTCAAATCCGGGAGTATGTATAATTACTTTTTCTAATTTACCTATTTCTGATGTGATTAATACTCTATCACTCATTTTATTTCCTCACTTAATTATTATTTGAAGTCATAAAATTATATCCCAATATATTGTAAATATGTTTGTCTTAGCAAGAGTCATAACTATTTAAAACACAAAGCATTATTTTTGTTGGGATAACATTTCGTACTTGACATTAATAAATGAAAATCCAATTTAAAAGCGCGTTATTAAATGATGTTTTTTTTTAATTTCACGGGGGAAAAATGAATTCAAAGAAAGTAGCTTTTGGTATTATTATTAGAGATTTAACTCAATTGTCTCCATGTATAGATTTTTTGGAAAATGCAGAAAAACATAACCATAAAATTACTCACTTACTTATTGGTTATATAGGTACTATTGACTCGGAAATTGTGACTGAATTAGAAAAAAGATGTTTAGTTATCACTATTAAAATTGGCGATTTCTCATTTTTACAAAATTCTTTAAAAAATATTGGCCTTTCTAAACTAGAGATAAATACACTGCTAAAAACGCCTCATTTAGAAAAATATAATCTGACCGGCTATGGAACTGCCCGTAATTATGTATTACTCACTGCTATTTTTTTAGAGATCGATTTTTTATTATTTTTTGATTCAGATATTTTTCCTTTTTTATTAACCTTCGATGAAAAAAATCAAAAGTATGGTAAAGAGGAGATCGATTTTGTTGGAAATCATTTAAAGCATCTGCAAACTGATGACGATATAATAGTTACATCTAGCGATTATACAGGATATTACATAATTCCTCAAATGAGTTTTCCCGGCTTAGATGATCTGCTTTTTGGCATTCAAAAAGAGGATCGTTTTTTTGAAATTTCAAGCTTAGATAAACCAATTGTAGCTAATAATAAATTACCAATTATATATGATACAGATAAAATATTAGGTGGCAACTTGGCCATAAATCTAAACAGATTAGACAAATTACCACCCTTTTACTCAAGCAACCTTACCTTAAATAGTCATTGCTTTTTAGGGCGCGGAGAAGACACCCTGTTTTCACCGATAATTCACCTTTATGGTGGGAGATGCTTAGATATTGATATGAAAGTCTTTCATAATTGTTTTGGAGATTTTCCAAACAAACCCGATATAAATGAGAAAAAAAACCTGGATCGTTTCTATTATGCTGCGATGGGCTGGATCATTAGAAACCCTTTCTTTAATTGGCTACGCTCCGATTTTTTTAGCATCGATAATAAAACAGATTATAATCAACGATATGAAGCTATTGTAAAAGGAAGCAAAGCAGCTTCAGAATTTTTCAAAGATGAGAGATTTTCAATGCTACCAACTGCATTTGAAAAATCGTATGAGAAGTTACCGGAAGATATCAAAGATTTCAAATTATTACTATCGACTTGGATGAAAATGAAAGAAAAGCTAATCGCAAAAAGACAGGAGGAATGATGAGAACATATATGATAATACCAACTTATTGGACAGGTGAAAATAACGCTTGGGAAGAAGGTGATGCCGTTTATGATCATCCTACTCCGATAAATGAAGAAGGTACTTTGCGAAGAACAATAAAATCTTTAGACATATTAAACGATAAAGATTTCACCTTGATAATTTTAGCTGCTGCCACAAAC
>DAOWES010000111.1 GCA_030638385.1 Candidatus Cloacimonadota bacterium
AACATTAAGTGTTTTTCCAATGAGAAAGATATTGGAATCCGGACACCAACAGATTGATGTTCCGGTCGCGGCACACTCTTTTATCTCCTCTTCAGTAAGGGCAATTCCGTGGATTATCAGCGAGTTTGACTGTAAAAGACCTTGTTCTTTGAATTTCGTGAAATCTTGCGCAGCTTTTTCATCCTTGCCTTCCCCCAAGTGGATAATAAATGGCATCTTACCTTTTGTATCATTTAATTCTTCAATTGCTGTTTTTCCACCCCACCAATTTCCCAATGAGATTGAGTGGCATTGTTTGTAATTTTTTAAAATTTCTATTGGGAAATCATAATATTCATCTTCTTGATTACTAATGTGATCTTGAACAACATTAACACCGGAAAATAAGTTTTTATAAGCACCTAAAAGTGTAATCAATTTTGCTTTTTCATTAATCAAATGAAAAGAGCCATTATTTTTCCATATCTTATTACGTTCTAAAAAAGTAGGAGTGGTTTTCATCTTTTCTATCCAAATATCCACTGTTTCATAAGGATGATCTTCACCCGCTTTGGGGAACCAGTTACCAATAAGATGATCATGACAGTTTATAAGTGGAGGATAGGCAATAGCATTTGATATTTCAATTGTTACATCTTTGGCACAATTACCACTAATTTGTAAAACATTATTGGCTTTTACAACTTCATAATTGAATACGCTTTTTTCAATTTTTATTTTCATCTTACCCTCGTACTAATTTGGCTAATATTCTCAAACTTTTTGAAAATTGAATAAGATAATTAATTTGTCAAGTTTCAAAAAATGATAGCAACCAAATTCCTATGAGGATGGGTTGGGTGTAGGCAATAAGTGAAAAGGGGAAACTATTTTGGGACTAGTGTAGTGTGAAATCAAAACAAGCTCCCGAAATATCGAGAGCTTGCATGAAGTAGTTGTATATTAATTACTTAAATTTTTTCAGAAGAGCAGGGATAACTTCAAATAGATCTCCCACTAATCCAAGGTCTGCAATGTCAAAAATGGGAGCATTTGCATCTTTGTTGATAGCAATGATGTAATCGGATGATTGCATGCCTGCTAAGTGCTGAATAGCTCCTGAAATTCCGGCTGCAATATAGATAGTTGGTTTGATGGTTTTCCCGGTTTGTCCCACTTGATGAGGATATGAAATCCATTCTGCATCAACTGCTGCGCGAGAACCTCCTACTGCTGCATCGAGTTTTTGGGCAAGTTCTTCCAAAAGCTTGAAATTTTCTTTGTTTTTCAAACCTCTACCACCGGCAATAACAAAGTTTGCTTCAGTGAGGTTGATGGTTTGTGTTTCATCAGTTACAAACTCTAAGAATTTGGAATCATCAACGATATTGGAAAGGTCAACTTTCTCTTCGATAATTTCGCCTGTTCTGCTTTCATCTTTCTCAAGAGGGTCCATAACTTTGTGTCTAACTGTGGCCATTTGAGGAAGATGGTTTGGCGTTTCGATAGTTGCCATGATATTGCCACCAAAAGCAGGTCTCGTTTGAAACAAATGTTCAGTATTATCATCAATTTCTAAGCCTGTACAATCTGCAGTAAGGCCGGTGTGAAGTTTAATAGCAACACGTGGAATAAATGATCGTCCCATTACAGAAGCTCCGGAAAGAATGATTTCAGGATTATATTTTTGAGCCAATTGAACTAATGCTTCTGTGTAGGTGGTGTCTATGAAATGAGATAATCTAGGATCATTAGCCACAATTACTTCATCAGCGCCGAAAGCGATTAATTCAGATGCCATCATATTTACATTATCACCCAATAATACAGCTGTTAATTTGCTTTCGCGTTTATCGGCCAGCTCACGTCCTTTGCCAAGAAGTTCAAAAACAACCGGTGCAATTTCGCCATTTTTCTGTTCTGCAAAAACCCAAACACCCTTAAACTTACTTCGATCAATAGCTTTTTGCCCACGTTTGCGAATAAAAATTGCTTCTACGGGACAAGCGCTTACACAAGCACCACAAAGAGTACATTTATCAGTATCAATCTCTGCGATACCATCAGTCATTGTTATGGCACTAAAGCCACAAACTTTTATACATTTTTCGCAACCAACACATTCTTCTCGAATAACTTCAATCATCATAAACTCCTATTATCTACAAACTTTATTAATAAAGCCGTCTGTCATATATAACTAAAATTTTGTTGTAAGTTAAAAAAGTGGATTTTTGCGTCAAGATATTATTTGTTATGGTAAGGCTAACTTATTATATTATGGAAGTTAGGGTCATTGTTGATGTGTCGCATTCGAAATAATAAGGTTAATTGCTTGAATGAATTTCAAGTGAGTTTTGCATAATAGAGTGTTTTTTTTACTCTTTTAGAAAGTTGTTACTCTTCATCAAAAAAACGAATAAAGGGAAGCTAATATGTACACATCCCGTCAGTTCGATATCGTTCTTGTCGAAATCGTTTTTCTTCGAAATAGATATCGTTTTGCTAAAGCAAAGCCGAATCTTAGCTGCCACTCTACTATAGAAGGGATTATTTACACTTTGTTCAAAACCATGCAAAAGTAAGAGAAGGCTAAGATAAATACAATTTCTAAATATTATGGTATAATTTTAGCGGATTAATTTATTGACACGATCTTCTTTAAGATAGTTTTTGATTCGAATTTGAATGTAGTAAAGTATGATTTTCTAACTAGCATTCATCAATTACTATTGTATAGAATAAGGAGATGTTTTGAATAAACAGGAATTAATAAGAAATTTTTGCATAATTGCACATATAGATCATTGTAAGTCTACTTTGGCAGATCGATTGTTGGAAGTAACAAATGTGGTTGATATGAACGCACGCGTAGAGCAAGTGCTAGATGATATGGATCTGGAAAAAGAAAGAGGAATCACCATCAAATCTCATGCTATTCGAATGGAGTATAAATATGAAGGTGAAACATATGTGTTAAATCTCATAGATACTCCGGGTCATGTCGATTTTTCTTATGAAGTATCGCGTAGTTTGGCTTCTTGCGATGGCGCATTGCTTTTGGTAGATGCAGCCCAAGGAATAGAAGCGCAGACGATGAGTAATTTATATTTGGCAATGGAGAATGAGCTTGAAGTTATCCCTGTAATCAATAAAATTGATCTTCCCAAAGCAGATGTGGAAGGAACAGTTCATGAAATTGAAGAGAATATTGGTGCTTCCGATGAGATGATATACCGCATTAGTGCCAAAATGGGATTAGGCGTAGAAGAATTATTAGAAGGAATTATAAAATATATTCCGGCACCGAAAGGAGAATTGAATAGATCGGCAAAAGCGCTGATTTTTGATTCCTATTATGATAAATATCGTGGCGTAATTATGCTTGTGCGTATTGTTGATGGTAAGTTGGAAAAGGGACAAGAGATAAAATTGATGTCCAATAATAAGAAATTTACGATTGAGGAGATTGGCTATCTGGGTATTAAGCATATTCCCACGAAGTTGTTATCAACCGGAGAAGTTGGATATATTATCGCCAATATCAGGGATGTAACAGATGCCCGAGTTGGAGATACTATTACTACTGTGGTGGCCGGATGTGAAGACGCTTTGCCGGGTTTTGAAGATGTAAAACCAATGGTCTATAGTGGAATTTTCCCTTTAAGTGGAGATGATTATGAGAATCTTCGTGATGGCATGGGAAAACTAAAACTCAATGATGCTGCTTTGGTATTTGAGCCTGAAGGGTCTATGGCGCTTGGGTTTGGCTTCCGATGTGGTTTTTTGGGAATGCTTCATTTGGAAATTGTGAAGGAAAGACTTTATCGCGAATTTAATGTACCAATCATCACAACAACTCCAAGTGTTACCTTTAAAGTATATTTATCAGATGGATCTTCCAAAACTATTTACAATCCAATTGATCTTCCGGATCCTGCGCATATCGATTATATCGAAGAACCATTTATGGATGTGGAAATTATTGTACCTTCCGATTATATCGGGAATGTAATGAAAATCGTACAAGAGCGTCGTGGGATTCAGAAAGATATGCAATATATCGATGAAAAACGTGCCTCAATCCATTATGAAATGCCGCTTATTGAAATTATCTTTGATTTTTATGATCGCCTCAAATCGGTTAGTCGCGGTTATGCTTCATTAGATTATTCATTCAAAGATTATAGAAAAGCGAAAGTGGTAAAAGTTGATATTTTGATAAATAGCGAAAAAGTAGATGCGATGTCATTTATTTGCCATGAATCTAAAGCATATAAATGGGGCAAGAGTGTGGTGGATAAATTAAAAGAGGTTATTCCACGTCATCTTTATAAGATCGCCCTTCAGGCAAGTATTGGTTCCAAAATTATCGCCAGAAGCACGATTAATGCGATGCGAAAAGATGTAACTGCCAAATGTTATGGTGGCGATATTACAAGAAAGAAAAAACTTTTGGAGAAGCAGAAGAAAGGTAAGAAACGAATGAAAGAGATTGGCTCTGTAGAAGTGCCGCAAGAAGCTTTTTTGGAAGTATTGAAAGCAGACAGAAGCTAACACTTTTGGGTAATACATAATATTGAATTAGAGAATTTACTAATAAGATAAATTATCGAGTTGTAAATTTTGAGAATTAAAAAAAACATATAAATGAATTTTTTAATGGAGGTTTAATGATTCCTATTGTTTGGTTTGTAACACCAATTGGTGCAATTTTGGCGTTGGTTTTTGCTTATATCCTATTTCTTGGTGTAAAAAGGGAAGATGAAGGTAATGAGCAGATGAAAACGATTGCAAAGCACGTTCGTGATGGTGCTTTTGCCTATCTGAAACAACAATACAAAGGGGTGGCAATATTTTTTGTAATTGCTTTTATCTTATTTAATATTATGTCTCATGTGCTTCATGTGATGCATTGGTTAGTTCCAATCGCTTTTCTTACAGGTGGTATCTTTAGTGGATTAGCTGGTTTCATTGGGATGAATACTGCAACTCTTGCTTCCAACAGGACAGCTCAAGCTGTTTCTGTAAGTTTGAACAAAGGACTTAAAGTTGCTTTCCGGGCTGGTGGTGTGATGGGGTTAGTGGTAGTAGGACTAGCGCTAATTGATATTTCAATAAAATTTTATCTTTTGGATTATTTCAAACTTGATTTTCATTTAGATCTTCATGCAATTACAGTAATTATGCTAAGCTCCGGAATGGGTGCTTCTACTCAAGCATTATTTGCCAGACTTGGTGGTGGGATCTATACAAAAGCAGCTGATGTTGGTGCCGATTTGGTGGGAAAAATAGAAGCAGGAATTCCGGAAGATGATCCTCGAAATCCTGCAACAATTGCTGATAATGTGGGCGATAATGTTGGTGATGTAGCCGGAATGGGCGCTGACCTTTATGAGTCTTACGCCGGATCAATTTTGGCAACAGCAGCTTTGGGGATGGCAGCGGCTACTCAACTGTTTGGACACGGTACAGACTTGATGAATGAATGGGCAATAAAATTTGTGTCAGCACCAATGGTATTGGCCGGTATTGGAGCATTACTTTCAGTATTAGGAATTTATATGGTTTCTACAAAGGAAGATGCCGGAACAAAAGAATTGCTGTTTGCACTTAATAAAGGCGTTTATGGTAGCTCAATTCTTATTGCGATTGCAGCCTTCTTTGTAACTAAGATGATGTTACCGTCAGAGATATATTTAGGAATTTTCTTTGCTAGTCTAATCGGCTTAGTTGCCGGAATTTTGATTGGTTATTTTACCGAGCGTGCTACTTCTGATGCGTATGCTCCTACAAGAGGTATTGCTAAGCAAGGGGAGTTTGGACCTGCAACTATTATTATTGATGGTTTGGCAGTGGGAATGCAATCTACTTTAGCTCCTGTAATTATTATTGCAGTTGCTATTTTTGCTGCTTTTAGTTTAAATCATGGTTTTGCTCATCCGGAACTTGGACTTTATGGTATTGGTTTTGGTGCTGTGGGAATGTTGGCTACATTGGGTGTGACATTGGCGATGGATGCCTTTGGACCAATCGCTGATAATGCGGGTGGAAATGCCGAGATGAGTAAACTTCCCCAAGAAATTCGTAAAAGAACCGACACACTTGATAGTGTGGGAAATACAACAGCAGCAACCGGTAAAGGTTTTGCCATTGGTTCGGCAGCGCTAACAGCAATGGCGCTTATGGCGGCTTATTTGGAAGAAGTGAGATCTAGCCTTCATAATATAGGTATGAAGATATTAACTATTGATTTTGGTGATGGTTTGGTAAGGAATGTGGAAATAGCGAAAGCTACAATGTCAGATTTTATGTTCTATTACCAAGTTAATTTGATGAATCCAAAATTTCTCATAGGTATTTTTCTAGGTGCGATGATTGTTTTTGTGTTTGCTGCACTCACTATGAAAGCTGTGGGAAGAGCAGCCGGAGATATGGTAGCAGAAGTTCGTCGTCAGTTCAAAGAAATTCCCGGTATTTTGGAAGGTACAGCAGAACCTGAATACGCAAAATGTGTAGAAATCTCAACGATTGGGGCTCAAAAAGAGATGGTTTTACCGGCTCTTTTGGGTATTCTTTCTCCCATTGTGATTGGTTTGATTTTAGGTGTAGCGGGAGTGTTGGGATTGTTGGCAGGTGGTTTAGCAACAGGTTTTGTTCTGGCTGTTATGATGAACAATGCCGGTGGTGCTTGGGATAATGCCAAAAAATATGTTGAAATTGGAAATTTGGGAGGAAAAGGCTCAGATATTCATAAAGCTGCTATCGTTGGTGATACAGTAGGAGATCCATTCAAGGATACAGCCGGACCTTCCATTAATATTCTTATTAAGCTTATGAGTATGGTAAGTATTGTGTTTGCCGGACTCATTGTGACTTACTCACCCAAGATTCAATCCATCTATACTAATGATGAAAGAATCTCAATTGAGAATACTCTTATAGAAAATACAACAACAACCGAGGTTATAGAGTAGGCAATAATGCGTATTGTTGCTTGCAATTTCGATAAATCGGGAAGACGATTTAGATAAAATATTAAACTTGCTGGGTTGAGAAGCCCGGTAAGTTTTTTTTCTTTGTTGAGTTTGGAGAAAATAGATGCAAAAAAAAATAATCTATCTTACATTATTTCTGATGATTTTCCAGGCGGCGTCAGCCAAAGTTGGTCTGGTTTTAAGTGGGGGAGGAGCACGTGGTTTTGCTCACGTGGGAGTATTGAAAGTTATCGATGAACTTAATATAAAAATAGATTATATCGCCGGGACAAGTATTGGCGCAGTGGTTGGAGCTTTGTATGCTCAAGGTTATTCTGCTATCGAGATAGAAGAAATCCTACTTAACGATTATTTCGAAGATGTAATTGAAGGTAAAATTAGTCGCGAAGATCTTTATATTGGTGAAAAGAGATGGCTTCTTTCATCCAATTATTATTTCGATATTTCAGAAAACTTCACACCTAAATTACCTAGATCATTATTCTTGGGAAATCGTCTAACAAATAAATTTTTCCAATATTATTTCCCAAGTACAGATTGTAATGATTTTGATGATTTGCATGTTCCTTTTCGCACTGTTGCTACTGATATTGTAACCGGAGAGAAAAAAGTTTTTGATTCCGGTAGTCTTCATGAAGCAGTAAGGGCTTCTGCTTCGGTACCTTCGTTAATTGCGCCATTTGAGCTTGAGAATAAACTCTATGTTGATGGCGGTGTACGGGCGAATTTTCCCACAGAAGTTGTGAGGGAGATGGGCGCTGATATCGTGATTGGAATTCGGGTGAATACCGGTTTGAAAGAGGAAGATGAACTTAACTCTCTTTTGCAAATTTACGACCAAACGCTGAATATTAGCATCGCCGACAATGTGGGACAATCTTTAAAATTGTGCGATATTCTTATTCAACCTAAATTAGAGGATATTAATGTCTCCGATTTTAAGATGAGAAATGAAATAATTTCTCTTGGAGAATGTGCGGCACGAGAACAAGTTGAACAATTAAATGAATTAGCTAAAAATAGCCGACCTTATTTGAAAAAAAATCTTGAGAATATGACTTTTGGTAAAATTGAAGTTGAAGGAAATTCGCATCTTAGTTCTACTAAAGTGCGTGAATTTGTGGGGTTGAAAAAGGATATAGCTTATTCTTGTGAAGACATTTGTGATGCGATTGAGCATGCCTATTGTTCAAAGTTGTTTGATGTTATTTATCCAACCATAGAAAGTAAAAATAACATAAATATATTAACTCTGAAGATTTTGGAAGCGAAGCGGAAAAAAGTGGGAGTTGGTATAGTTTATGATAATGAAGATGAACTTGTGCTGGGTGCCACTCTGGAATTAAATAATGTATTGCAAAGAAATTCTAAACTGTTGGTAAATTTGAAAATTGGTGGTAAGCAAGAGTTAAATGTGGATTATGTGAAGAATTTTGGTAAGCTTTATGGAGCATATTATAGATTATTCCCTTATGTTAGAGAATCTATTATCTATTCTTACAATGAAAATCATGAAAAAGAGAATAGTGTGTTGTCTTTGGAATCCGGTGGTACATTGGGCGTGGGCTTTTTTGCCGAAGATGCTATTATTGCAGAATTCTATGGATTTGGATTGCATAATCGATTGTATCGCCATATTGCCGAATTTGAAGATACTGATTTTGTTAGCAGTGGGTTTGGCTTAAAATTATATCATGAAAGTTTGGATGATGTATTGTTTCCTACGCGTGGAGGAAGTATCTTTGCCAAGTTATCAGTTAGTCGAAAAGAATTATTCAGCGAATTTAACACGTCTAAATTTTATTCAAAGATATCGCTTATAATCCCTTTTAATAGCCTCTCTTTCAAATATGGGTGGGAGTATGGTGTCTCTTGGCATGAAGAAAGTTTGCAATTCGATCAATTTTATATTGGAGGAATTGATAGCTTTTTGGGGTTATTTCAAAATGAAATGAACGCTCCTGTTTTCCATGTTAATACTTTGGCGTTGATTTTCCAGCCAACCAAAAACTTCTTTATAGATCTTCAGTATAATCTTCTCAATTTGGGAGAAAAAAGCGAATTATTACCTTCTGGTGATAAATATATTTATAGTGGATATGGAATTAAATTTGGTTATAAAACAAGATTAATGCCACTTCGGGGAGCACTTGGATTTGATGAAGATTTCAATAGATATCTTTATCTATCCGTAGGTTACGAATTTGACGAATTTTTCTTTTCCCGCAAATAAAATAGTTGT
The DNA here is from genome assembly GCA_030638385.1 of Candidatus Cloacimonadota bacterium. GTDB lineage: Bacteria > Cloacimonadota > Cloacimonadia > Cloacimonadales > TCS61 > DAOWES01. The sequence goes on from DAOWES010000111.1 coordinate 9,220, forward strand.
AAAAGTTGATGCTAGCAAACAGGGCGTTTAATTGCCAATTTTTTCTTGCAAGATTTTGTTCCAATAATTTTTTTGCCAATGTAAATTTAAATTTAAATAGTGATAATATATGAATAATAGTAAAAAAGAGGATTTTTATGAATATAAATAATGAGAATAAGAGGTATCCTGTTGTTCCGATGCGGGATGTGATAATATTTCCTCAAACAATCATTCCTTTACTGGTAGGCCGTGATGCTTCCAAAGAGGCTGTGGAAAGAGCTCTAAATGAGGATCGTAAGATTTTGTGCGTTTCTCAGAAGAGTTTTGTTGAATCTGATGAAGATCCCAAAGCAAAAGATATTTATCGAGTTGGAACAATCTGTAATATCATCCAAGATCTAAAATTACCTGATGGAACTATTCGTCTTTTGGTAGAAGGTGAAAAGCGGGTTAAGGTCGAAAAATTTGTTCGTACTGCAAATTGTTTATTAGCGGAAATTTATTTTTCAGATAAAAAACTACCTAAAAATACCATTGAGTTAGAAGCACTTTTAAGAGCTTTTAAAAAGAAATTTAAATTATACATTAATTTGAATAAATCGATCCCGAATTCGGCTAATATTCCAATTGAAGAAGATGTGAAGGTTGAGGAATTTTTGTATTCTGTTTTGGCAAATATGCAAGCAGAAATTGGCAAAAAGCAAAAGATATTTGAACTGGATTCTGTAGAAGAATCAATAAAGATTTTGTATCGATTTGTGATGGAAGAGATAGAAATATTGCATTTGGAAAATAAAATAGATTCTACAGTTAAACATAAATTAAATAAGATGCAGCGAGATTATTATCTCACCGAACAACTTGATGCCATTAACAAAGAATTGGGGATTTCCAAAGCGGAAAAGGCAGATTATTTGGAGCTCAAGGAGCAATTGGCGAAATTAGACTTATCTGATGAGGCGAGAAAAAAAGCTGATGAAGAGTTAAATAAATTTGCCCGATTAAGTACTCATTCTCCGGAATATTCAGTAGTGCATACTTATCTGAAGTGGATAACTGAATTACCTTGGAAGAAACCGGATTTGAAAGAATTTGATCTGGTGCAGGCTAAGCAGACTTTGGATGAAGATCATTACGGTTTGGATAAAGTTAAAGAACAAATTATAGAATATTTAGCGGTTGTGAAGCTGGCAAAAAAGGTGAAGGGTCAAATATTGTGCTTTGTAGGGCCTCCGGGAGTTGGTAAAACATCCTTAGGTAAATCTATTGCAAAAGCGATGGATAGAGAATTTTTTCGACTCTCTTTGGGTGGTGTTCGTGATGAAGCTGAAATTAGGGGACATCGTCGAACCTATGTGGGAGCTATGCCGGGAGTGATTATTCAAGGCTTGAAAAGAGTCGGTACTAAGAATCCACTGATCATGATGGATGAGATTGATAAGATGAGTAATGACTTCAGGGGCGATCCTGCTGCTGCTCTTTTGGAGGTTTTAGATCCTGAACAAAATGATACTTTCAGAGATCATTATCTTGATTTTAACTTCGATTTATCTCAGGTGATATTTATAACTACAGCAAATACGCTTAATTCAATTCCACGTCCGCTATTAGATAGAATGGAAGTAATTGAATTACCCGGTTATACTGCTTATGAAAAGATTAATATTGCCACCAAGCATCTGGTTCCAAAAGTGATAAAAGAACATGATTTGGAAGATAAAATATCGCTAAAATATAATAAATCAGCGCTTGAACGTTTGATAAAAGAATATACGCGTGAAGCCGGTGTGCGTGGTTTGGAACGCCAGATTGCCAAAATTTTACGTAAAGTTGTAAGAAAATATTTGGAAGGTGATATTCCGAAGAGCTCTACTGTGAAGCAGGAAGATTTGGTGAAATATTTAGGTATTGCTAAACATCTCTATTCAGAAGTAAATCGTAAAGATCAAGTTGGAGTGGTAACCGGGCTGGCCTGGACGCAATTTGGTGGTGAAACTTTGCAGATTGAAGTGGTCAAGATGAAAGGAAGCGGTAAATTGAAGCTTACCGGACAACTTGGTGATGTGATGCAAGAATCTGCCCAGGCAGCATATAGTTATGTGCGTTTACATGCCAAAGAATACGGCATTGATGAACAGTTTTATGAAAATATTGATCTGCATTTACATATTCCGGAAGGAGCTATCCCAAAAGATGGACCTTCGGCCGGAGTTAGTATGACTTCTGCGATTGCTTCGGTTTTATCCGGAAAGAAGGTTGATCATGATTTGGCTATGACCGGTGAAATTTCTCTTTCCGGGAATGTATTGCCAATTGGTGGTTTGGCGGAAAAGCTGATTGCAGCTAAACGCTCAAAAATAAAAAATGTGATTATTCCTAGGAAAAATGAAGCAAGCCTTAGCGAGATTCAGGATGAGATTAAGAAAGGTCTTAATATTATCATGGTAGATAGGCTTTCTGAAGTTTTGGAATTTGCTTTAAAATCATGAATTTTATAACTAAAAGTGAAGAAACATTAAACGATGGAACTGTACGAATTCTGCTGGAAGTAAGAAAAGCGGAATTGATGTATGTGGTATATTTTTTGGAATCTTTTGAAGGATTTTGCAATTATACTACTCCTGTTCGTAAGGAACCATTTTTGCAGGTTGATGTTTCTCCCGATTTTGTCGATGATGTGAAGAAGATCTTGGCATTTATGAAAGATTGGGAATTGAATTTTAAACCTACGATAAAAAAACATTAACTGTAGTTTTGGGAATTATCTTGTTTGGGTGTTTGGAAAGTTTTTAGAGCGAGCTCAGTTTTAGATAAAATTAATTTGCAGGTGATAATAGCTATTGTCGCCTGCAAATTGCGTTTTCAAACTAAAAAATTACAATTCATTTTACTGATTAGAAAGAACTCGGAGATGCGTAATTGCTTAGGGGCTAATACGTTATTCGTGCTGGAAGGTGGTTTGTTTATAGGGTTAAATTGCTAGAATGAAATTATGGATATATAATGCAAATTCCAAATGAAACATTATTATCAATATAATCTTAAGCCTAAGATAGAGTGCAGTTTATATTAACAAACCAGGTGTTGAAAACTACTTGACACTTGAAAGGGTAAAATAATTTTCTTTTGAAAGAATTAATATTTAGTTAAAGTCAATTTTATGACAATTAAGGAGATAATATATGAACAATAAAAACTTGTTTGATATGAGTTTAGCCAACTTGAAAAAAGTAGCAGCAGAGAATGAGCTAACAAACTATCAAAATTTAAAAAAAGTAGAACTTATACAAAAGATACTTGAGATGAAAGTGATGCAGGAAGGATTAGCCTTTGTTACCGGTTGCTTAGAAATTATGGATGATGGATATGGTTTCCTTCGATTCTTAAAAAATAATTATACTCACGGTAGGAATGATATTTATGTTTCCAGTTCTCAGATTAAAAAGTTTGGGTTAAAAAAAGGTAATATCGTATCCGGCCCGGCCAGAGCTCCCAAAGACGATGAAAAATATTTTGCCTTAATTCGTGTAGATTCAGTTAATTATGAACATCCAAATTCAATGCTGGAAGTTAAACCATTTTCAAAATTAACTCCTTACTATCCGGAAAATAGATTACATTTGGAAACAACTCCCAAAAATATTTCCACTAGAGTCATCGATCTATTCACTCCAATTGGTAAAGGCCAAAGGGGAGTAATCGTGGCAGCACCAAGAACCGGTAAGACTGTATTAATGCAAAATATAGCAAACTCAATTCTTACCAATCATCCTGAAGTATATTTAATGGTGCTTTTGGTAGATGAGCGACCTGAAGAAGTTACTGAGATGAAGAAGACTTTGATCCCGGAAAATTCTGAAGTAATCAGCTCAACTTTTGATGAGCTTCATCATAATCATATTCAAGTAGCAGAAATGGCTTTGGAAAAGGCGAAAAGAATGGTTGAACTTGGTAAAGATGTGGTGATTATGCTTGATAGTATTACCCGATTGGCACGTGCTTATAATATGGCTTCTCCATCAAGTGGAAAAGTTCTCTCAGGTGGTCTTGATGCCAACTCTCTTCACCGTCCCAAACAATTCTTTGGCGCAGCCAGAAATACCTTGGAAAGCGGTAGTTTAACTATTTTAGCAACAGCATTGGTAGATACAGGTAGCAGAATGGATCAGGTGATTTTTGAGGAATTCAAGGGAACCGGTAACATGGAATTGGTACTTGATCGCTCTATCAGTGATCTTAGAATGTATCCGGCAGTAGATTTGGTGAAATCCGGAACACGTCGCGAAGAACTTCTCTTGAGCAAAGAAGAGGTAAATCGTATGTTCGTATTGCGTAAATTCCTCAAGAACATGAGTCCTGTTCAAGGAATCGAAATGCTTCGCAATAAGATGGGTACTACCAAAAATAATGCAGAATTTTTAAAAATGATGAGCAGGTAATTGGAGAGGAAATTTGAATAAACATCTTGAAATTCTCTCTCCCGCCGGAAGCTTGGAGAAACTGCAATTTGCAATTAAATACGGTGCAGATGCAGTTTATGCCGCAGGAAAAAGTTTTGGTCTTCGTGCCAAGAGTACAAATTTATCTAATGCTGAACTGAAAGAAGCTGTGGAGTATTGTCATAAGCATAATGCCAAACTCTATATCACAGTAAATATTTTTGCTCATAATGAAGATATTGATGCTTTAGCAGAATATTTGGATTTTTTACAATCGATCGAGGTAGATGCTCTTATCATTTCAGATCCGGCTGTATTTTCTTTGGCAAAACAATATGCTCCCAATATTGATATCCACATTAGTACTCAAGCTAATATCACTTCATGGCGCTCGGTGAAATTTTGGTCAGATTTAGGAGCTTCTCGTGTTATTTTAGCACGAGAACTTACTATCTCAGAGATAAAAGAGATTCGTGCCAAAGTTCCGGAGGTGGAGCTTGAGATGTTTGTGCATGGTGCAATGTGCATGTCTTATTCGGGAAGATGTTTGCTGAGTTCATTTCTAAATGGTCGCGATGCCAACCGCGGAAACTGTACTCAACCTTGTCGATGGGGGTATAATTTGATAGAGAAAACTCGACCTAACGAATTATTTCCAATTGAAGAAGATGATTATGGTACCTATATTTTAAACTCTAAAGATCTTTGTTTATTCGATCGTTTACAAGAGATTATCGATGCCGGTGTGGTGAGCCTGAAGATCGAAGGCAGAATGAAAAGCCTCTATTATGTGGCAGTGGTGACAAGGGCTTATAAAACAGCTATTCAGCTTTTACAAGCCAATAAACCGGTTGCAGAATATTTGCGAGCTGAGCTGGATAAAGTAAGCCATCGTAATTACACAGATGGATTTTTTGATAGCTTTGATTCAATGAGCACCCAATATCACCAAACTTCCAGTTACATTCGAGAATATCAATTTATAGGTGAAATCATTGAGCATGAACCCAAAGTAATTATCTCAATTCGAGCTAAATTCTCTTTAGGTGATGAAATCGAATTTATCTTTCCCGATTCTCAGCACGACTTTTCTCATAAAGTATTCGAGATTTTGGATATGGAAGGCAAACAGTTGGAATTTACAAAACCAAATACCT
>DAOWES010000049.1 GCA_030638385.1 Candidatus Cloacimonadota bacterium
AGATAATTAATAATATGATAAATAATGGTTTTATTTTCATTTAGTTGCATCCTGATACGCAAAATTTGCAGCTCCTAATGCTCCCGTAATAAACGGATCATCAGGAACAAATATCTCACAATCCAATACTTCCTCTAATGCTTTTTTCATCCCGCTATTTTTTGCCACACCACCTGTAAATACCAATGGTTGTTGCCAATGCAAAGGAGCAATTAAATTTCTTGTTCGCTTTGCTATGGACAAATGGATGGAACGAATAATCTCGTTTGCTTCCACTCCTTGTGAAATCAAACCAATAATCTCACTTTCGGCAAAAACCACACAAGTACTGTTGATAACAACATCGTTTTGGCAAGTTAGTGAAATTCTTCCCAAATCATCAACTGTTACTTCCAGGATATTAGCAGCAACTTCCAAAAATCTTCCTGTACCGGCAGCGCATTTATCATTCATCACAAAATCCAAAACTCGTCCTTTGGAATTTATCAATATTCCTTTGGAGTCTTGGCCGCCAATATCGATTATCGCTTTTGCTTTTGGAAAGAGAAGATTTACACCTTTGGCATGACACGAAATCTCTGAAATCTTTTTATTTGAAAATGGAACAATATTTCTCCCATATCCGGTTGAATAGATTTTTGCGATATCACCATCTTTAATTTTAAGATTTTTTTTTGTTTCTGCTAAAAGCTCTTCTGCCGTAGTTTTTGGATTCACTCCGGTAGTTTTGCACAAGGAATAAATATGCTTACCGTTTTCAATTACTGCCAGTTTGGAAGTACGTGAACCTAAGTCGATTCCAATTGTAATTATTTTGTCCATATCTCCACCAATTCCGGGAAAATTTTTCCCGATTTATCCCGAAAAGTCCTAACTCCCGATTCCGCACTAATGCCTGCTCCGGTTAATATCACAACTTTATCTTTTTTATCAATCTTAAGCTTTGTCATTATTAATCCAAAATATGAATGTAGTAGTTATCCTGTTTGAAATATTCTCTCGCAAGTTCACTTATCGTTTCCACGTCCACATTATTTAAGCGGCTTTCCCGATTTAAATAAAATTCATAGCCTAAGCCGAGTGATTCCAAAGTAGAAAGCGTTTGAGCTTGCGATAACACACTTTCCTGATCTAACAAGCGCTGCCCACGAATATAATTCTTCGTTTTCTGCAAATCTTCCTGAGTAATCCCATTTTCCTTAATTTGTTCCAAAATGTTATTTATCACATCTAAAGTTTCTTGCTCTCGTTTTTTATCTACCACTGTACTCAAATTATAAAAACCGGTGTTCTGCATCGATGTATAGCCAAAATGAGAAGAATAAGATAACCCTCGTTTCTCTCTTAATTCCTGAAATAACAAGGAATTTGTATCTCCACCGATTATTTGCGATAACACATGAAAAGCTGTGCTTTTTTGATGATTTTCTAAACTACAAGCCAAACCGCCCCAATGTATGTTAGCTTGATTTAAATCTTTGTTATTTCGTTTAAAATGATTTTTCGCTGAATTAATTATTGGATTTTGATGTGAATGATATACGCTGGATTTTTTTTGAAAAAACAGATGTTCGCAATTGGCAATCGTTTCCTCAAAGTTGAAATCTCCAACAATTGCCAAGCACATATTCCGGGGAACATAATGCTCTTGATACCAATCGATCATCTTTTTCCTACTCATCATCCTCATGCTTGTTTTGCTTCCCTCACGGTTTAGCAGATTACTATTTTTCCCAAAAAACATCTCTGCCCATAGATGTGCACCATAATATTGCGGAAAATCTTTCATTCTATCAAGATTGCTGGAGAATGTGTTTCGCATATTTTCAAAATGTTCTTTTGGGAAAAGAGGCTTTTGCGTAATTTCGGCAATTATCTCCAAAGAAATTGGTAACATCTCATTAAAACATTTCAATTTCACATTTGTAGTTTCCAAGCTCGGAGAGATACCCAGACTAATTCCATTTGAGCTACAAAAATTCATTAATTGTTTATAATTTCTGTTCTCATTACCATATAACAACAAACTTGATGTCATAAGGTTTGTTCCCAAATTAATACTTGTCTCATTAAGCTGAGACACACCATATGAAAGGGAAACACCAACAGTAGGTTTTCCTTTTACTCGCTTTAATAATATTTTCATACCATTGGAAAGTGTAGTTTGAAAAAACTCTTTGTTTTGATAATCCTTATGAGAACTTTTTTTCTCATCGTGAATATTTTTCAAGACCTCTTCCCGATCAAATTTACCTTTCCCAATATGGTAAACAAAAAGAGAATTCTTCTTAAAATAACGTTTAATTGATTTATCCACCACTTTCTTATTCAGGCTTTTTACAAGTTCCGGATATTCGAAAAAGTTGTTGTAATCGGAAAGAATTTCTTCATTTCCCAGAGCGGTTGCCAAAGACTCTACATACTCAAAAGAATAACGGTAAAAATGGGTAAGCTCTTTGATATTATCGGCAATTTCAATTTCGCTAAGTCCATAATTATAAAGACGTTCAAGTTCCTCTAAAAACACTTGGGAAATTTTATTTAAATCAGCACCTTTTTTGGGCATTACCAAAAAGATATTGATCCCATCATTTAAACCGCTAAGAGAATGAACTTTAATTGTATCAATAAGCTTTTCCACATTAAATAATCGATGAAACAAGCGCGAACTATTGCCAACTGCAAAAACTTTGCCAGCCATTGATAAAGCATATGATTCCGGGTTTGTCTCGGCCAAATCGGGCAACACAAAAGCCAGCATATCACTAGATATTTTTTTATCAAAACAGATAACTTCAGGGATATTGGGAAAATCTTCTTTCATTATAGGAAGTTTTTCTACCTTCTTCTTTTGCCAATCTGCAAAATGAGGTTCCAGCATTTTCAGAAATTTTTCTTCTTCCAAATCTCCGGATGCAACCATAAAACAATTTGAAGGCGAATAATACTCCTGATAAAAACTTCGTAACTGATCAGCGGTAGATTTTTCTAAAGATTCCAAACTTCCAATAATCGGCTTTCGATAATTGTTTTTCTTAAAATATGTTTTAGCAATCTCCTCCACAAAAAAATCTTCCGGATCATCTTGATATTGTTTAAATTCTTCAATTATCACTTTCTTTTCCGACTCAAAATCTCTATCCGTAAAATCTGCCTGCCTAACAATTTCCGCCATCAAACTAAGGGCTTCTTCTGTGAACTTAGAAGGTAGCGTGATATAAAAACAAGTTGTATCAAACTCGGTGTAGGCATTAATGCTTCCACCCAAAAATGTAACTCTATCCATTAAAGAATTATCAGGATATTTCTTGGTAGATTTAAAAACCAAATGCTCAACGAAGTGGCTGTAACCGGCTTGATTATCCAATTCACGTGCAGAGCCCATGCGAACATAAAGCTGAATACTGATAAGCGGATTTGAATTATCGCGGGCTGTGATTACACTAAATCCATTTTTAAAATTTTGTTTATTAACGTTCATGGGAATCCTTGCTCACCACACAAGCATAAGCATTGTGGCTGTGAATAGATTCAAAGTTCTCTGCTTCAACTTTGAAATAGGTAATGCGTTTATCGGCTCGTAATTTTGCGGTTATATCTCTCACCATATCCTCTACAAATCCCGGATTTTCATAAGCTTTTTCGGTTACATATTTTTCATCAACTCTCTTTAGAAGCGGATATATTTCGCAACTAACAGAAGATTCAACAATCTCAATAATATCTTCTAACCAAACAAATCCATCATATTCAACTTCAACAACAACTACAGAACGCTGATTATGAGCACCATATTTGCTAATCTCTTTTGAACAAGGGCACAATGATGTAACCGGCACTTCTACCCCAATTTTCAGTTTATACTCTTCATTATATGAAGATTCGAAAAAGCAGTTATAAGAGAGTAAAGACTCTATTTTGGAAACAGGCGCATGCTTTCTAATAAAATATGGAAAACGGATATCTACGTAAGCTATATCTGCATTTAAGGAACTTTTGATTTCTGCTAAAAACTCTTCTAAGTTCGCGATTAAACTTTCTTTATGAAATCTGTTCAACACCTCAATAAATCTACTCATATGAGTACCGCGATGATGATGTGGTAACTCAACAAAAATATCTATATCTGCAACTGTATTTTGTGTTTTATTGGTTCGATCATCCACAATTATCGGATAGCGAACTCCCTTCACACCAACTTTATCAATTGTTACTTTCCGATTATCTTTCAGGCTTTGAATATCAACCTTGTTTTCAATTTCACATTTCATCTTCTTTTATTCCTCTTCAATATATCTTTTCATATTATTAGAAAATATTTTTTCCAATTTGCCATTAATTTCCGTAACCATCATCACTTCCACACCATCTATTCTATCAGCTAATTCAACAGCCTTGTCATGCTCCATCACAAAAAAAGCAGTTGAATAAGCATCTGCCAACATTGCGTTTTCGGCGATAACTGTTACCGAAATATTTTCATTGGCCGGATATCCGGTTTGGGGATTGAGAATATGATGATAACGTATGCCATCAATTTCAAAGTATCGCTCGTAATCACCGGATGTAACAATGGCATTATTGGCAATGCTTATCTTGCCAAAAAGCTCTCCGCGTTCGGCTCGTGGATGCTGAATGCCAATGAGAAGTGGTTTCTTTTTCCCTATGATGCGAATATCTCCACCCGCATTAATAATCGCGGTTTCCACGTTATTCGCTCGCAATAATTCAATTACTTTATCAATAATAAAACCTTTCGCAATACTTCCAAAATTCAATTCAAGTTCTTTGGGTTTTGTAATATTCTTTTTTGTATAGGAAACTTTATCAAATCCGACCTGTCTTAATGTCTGTTCAAGCTGATCCTCGGTAGGAATTACTTGATTATCGAAATCCCATAGTTTTGATAATTTCCCTACCGAAACATCATAAAGAAAACCTGTTTGATTGTAGATCTCCTCAGACATTTTTAATATTTCAAATATTTCCTCATCAATCTCCGAATTAGTTAATTCATTAATCTTGGAGATCTCACTATCCTCATTATAAAAATCGAATTTCTTCTCATATTTCTCGATCAAATTGATCGATTCATCAATTAGCTTAGCGCCATCTTTATCTTTTGTTTCAATCTCAATTTCGATAAATGTATCCATTACCAAAGCAGATTTAGAGAAAGTATATATTTTTGTATTATGAAAATAAAAAGCCAAAAAAATTACCAAAAAAAAGATTCCGACATTTATAATATATCTCTTATTTTTTTTATCCATTCATAATCCCTTATGTTTCATGTTATTAGTGGTAACGAAAAATCGAGAGCATTTTTTGTCAATTTGTTATAGATGAGGCAAATCCCTTAAAAAGCATTAATCCCATAAGATTCTTTATAACAACGACATAATAGTTAATTCCCTGCGAAATATAACAAGAAATACTACCGCTTTGAAAATACAATTATTGCTATTAGCAATAAACATTCCCCCACCCGATTCTAGCAACGAAATCTAAGAAATCATCGCCTTGTTTATTTTTTCATTATAATGAAATAAAACGAGTTCGTCAAATAAGGCTTTATGATCAAAGATACGTGTTTAGAAGTGCAAAAAATAGCTACAGATAATTGTGCCATTTCTCTGATATTTTTTCGGAAAATGTGCGCGTGGAAATGAAAATATTTGACAGAATATTTTTATTATCACTTTTACATCTAATGTAAATTTATTTATTTCATGAGGGAGGCAATACTTATGTACTTATTTAAGTACACCTATTTCTTCGAAGAAAAAAAGTGAATTCATCGGATATTCTTGGCTTTCAAACAAAGATATTTCTTTTCCTACTAAACGAAAAATCTCATTATAGAACAAATATTGAAATATTCAGAAAATGGGGATACATCACATACAAGTTACCTTAGATGCCCCAAAAGAAAATCATGATATAACAAGGATTACCGTTTACCATCGCAACCAGATGTCATCCAATGATGATTGTGTGTCAGAAGTTAAGAAAATGAAAAAGTAGAAGGAGCAAGAAAATGAAAAAGATTATGTTGGTGAGTTTACTATTACTGTCAGCCATAAGCATCTTTGCGAATGGTGTCTGTATCAAGAATGTCAAAGAAGGGCTGTTCATGGAACTACTTGGGAGTAATGTAGACGTTGTTGTTGAAAACCAGGTTGCCGTAATTACTACAACGCAAAAGTTTTTAAACGATACCCCTGAAGATTTTGTTTTATATTATGGTTTCCCTTTACCAGAAGGTGCAAGCTCTATAGGCTTAAGTTGGAAAATCAAAGAGACCTGGTATGATGCAGAGATTACTGTAACCGATCCTGAAAATGATCCATCCCCAAATCCAACCGAAATGGACAAGAATTTAAAAACCTACATGGGAAACACATCTTTATATTTTTCATCTGAAGATTATACTGTCCCTTCTGGTGAAACAATAGAAATTAAATTAACTTATGTTCAATTATTGTCGTATGAATTTGGACAAGTGGATTTTAATTATCCAAATGATTATAGTTTAATTCAAACAAAAGAATTACTGGAACAGCAATTTAGGTTTGAATTAAATTCCCCTAGAATTATTGAATCCTTTGATCACAATATTGATGAATCTATATCATTACATATTGAAACATACAGTGTCACTCTTAGCTACAAAGATGAGATGAAACCTGCAAATAAAGATTACCATCTTTCATATAGCTTGAGTCTTGATGATCTTGGCCTATTTGACATAAGCACACTTTTAAATGATGTGCCGGATGAATTAGGCGAGGGATTTTTTACTTTTATTGTAGAGCCAGAACCGGGAGAAGAGAATGTAATAAACAAGGTATTTACTTTGATCGTTGACAGATCAGGTAGTATGAGTGGCGATAAAATAGTTCACGCTCGTAATGCGGCTTCTTTTATCGTAAACCATCTTAATGAAGGTGATTTATTCAATATCGTTGATTTCTCTGCAGAGGCCAATAGTTATGCAAATGAACATGTTCAATTTAACGAGAGCAATAAAGCTACAGCACTAGAATATATCTTAAAAATTAATGATGCAGGGGGTACTAATATTTCAGGTGCATTTGATGTTGCCGTACCACAATTTAGTGTCGCAAGTGAAAATACTGCTAACATTATAATTTTCTTTACTGATGGACAAGCAACTGTTGGAATAACTACTACTAATGAACTACTCGATCATATTAATCAACTGATTGAAGAAACTGAAACAAACATAAACTTGTTTACGTTTGGAATCGGTGGGTATGCCAATGAACAGCTGTTAAGTTCTCTTGCATCACAAAATAGTGGGTTGTTTGCAAACTTAGGATCAAATGAACTAGAAGAAATTATTACTGCATTTTATTTAAAAATACAAAATCCGGTATTAACTGATATTTCTCTTACATTTAATCCGGAAAATATAGTTTCTCAAACATATCCCAAAAAGTTAAACAACCTATATCAAGGTAGCCAAATGATAATTTCCGGGAGATACTCTGAAGCTACGCCTGTTAATGCTATCTTACAAGGCAAACAATTCGGGAATAATATAACTTATGAATATGATATCGCTTTATCAGATACAATTACAACTAAATATCTTTTTGTAACTAAATTATGGGCTAAAGCTAAGATAGAAGATTTAATGATAAATTATTATATGGCTGATAAAGACAGTCCGGAAGCTGAAGCAATCAAACAAGAAATTATTGATATTAGTTTGGCTTATGGAGTAATTAGTCCATTTACAAATTATATAGACCCTGACGATGACCCAGACAATGATGATCCGTACATTGCTACAGACGACTGTCTTACTTCGAAAGCTACTTGTATTTACAAACTTCATGGCAATTACCCGAACCCATTTAACCCTGAGACTACTATCAGTTTCAGTATCAATGCTGACCTTAATGAAATTGTACTCGTTAAAATATATAACAGTAAGGGACAACTCGTGAAGCTGTTAGCAGTAAAGGTTATGGGGATGGGAAAGTATAGTATTGTTTGGAACGGTACAGATGATTCAGGTAAAACAGCTGCTTCAGGAGTTTACTTCTATACTGTTGGATTTAGCAACGCCGTCTTATCTTCTAAAATGATCCTGATAAAATAAATTAGATCAAGCCCCGGGATAACATTCCCGGGGCTTATCTAAATTACCTGTTTACAAGAAAATGATATTAATGAAATAGAAAAAGGTTCCGCTTGAGGAATGGAAAGGAATGAAGGAAGAATATGAAGATTTTTATATGCAAAAGCCTTGAAGGTTTCTCCCACAATAGCCGTTTAAGAATAAGCAAAATTTTTACTCTTTTAATGCTTATTGTTTTGCTTCCCGTAATTTACTCCTGTGCACAACAAAAAGCTAGCAAGGATAGCAAAATGTTGAGTATAAAGAAAAAGCAGCATACAAAGAATCTTGTCTTGGGTGAATACCTGGAAGAAATTAATGGAGTCAATCTTTATTACGAAATCGCGGGAAATCCTCAAGGACCTGTTGTATTAATTATGCACGGCAATCCGGGTATAAATTCTTATCCATATAAACAAATATTCGGAAAAGAGTTAGAGAAAGAGCTGTGTTTGATCTATCTTGATCAAAGGGGAATGGGGCGTTCAGAATGTTTAAAAGAAGATACTTCCTTTTCAATTAAAGTAATTGCTGAGGATATGGAAATGTTAAGAAAAAAATTAAACATAGATAAATGGATCATTTTCGGACATTCCGCAGGTGTTTTTTATTCTTATCAGTATGTCAAAAAACATTTAGATCATGTTCAGGGGCTTATTCTTGTAGATGGTGGATTTAAAGGACCGGGATTATTAACTGCCCTGAAAATTTTAACAGGAAAATATGAGCAAAGACTTTTTTATGACAAAAACAAAAGTAAAGAACTGAAACATATAGTTTACAAAGAGGGGCCTCCTTATGTTCAAGGGCTCAGTGATAAACTTATGTGGGATTTTTTCTGGTTTAATGCCGGAAAACATTTAAAATCTATTAACGTCCCCACATTGATCATCACCGGGAAATATAGCAAAATTTATGGTTTTAAAAAACAAAGTTTAACTATGCATAATAAGATCAAAAATTCAAAGCTTCTTATCTTTGAAAAATCAGGACACTTTCCTTTTTTTGAAGAAAAAAAGCGATTTGTAAAAGAAGTTCTTAATTTTACTGAAAAGTATTTCTAGAGAAAGTTTATTTGTATTTTTTTGTCAGATTAGGTTAAAATCATGGGAACAAAAAAATGGATAACATAAACTTATTGCCTCTTTTAA
>DAOWES010000071.1 GCA_030638385.1 Candidatus Cloacimonadota bacterium
AAACAAGCAAATAGAGCTCCTTGCGGTTTCCACTTTCCAAATATCATGGCCGCTAATGCGATGAATCCATGACCGGAGATTAAGGTAGGTCTAAAATTTGAAACAATTGCCAAACTCATTGCTGCTCCACCAAAACCGGAAAAAACTCCTGACATAATTGTACCAAAATATCTGATTTTTTGAACATTCACACCTAGGGTATCGGCTGCTGCCGGATGCTCTCCAACGGCTCTGATTCTTAGACCTAATCTAGTTTTATACAACACAAACCAAACAAGAAAAACCAAAAACAAGGCCAAATACACAGTCGCATACCTACCTCCCAAAAAATAGTAGAAAAAAGAATCTTTGGGAAACAGATTAACCAAAGGTCGTGGCATTTTGTTATTAAGATCAATTGATTTGGTCATGGTTGCACCATTAAAGAAAATTCTACTTAAAAACAACGCTATACCCGGCCCTAAAAAATTGATAGCAATACCGGAGACAATCTGATCCGCACCAAAGCTAACACTGGCAATAGCATGCAACAAACCAAAAACACCTCCCGCCAAACCGGCAGCTATAAAAGCGAGCCAAGGATTTCCCAGATAGTAACCAACCGTAGCACCAATAAAGGCTCCAATCACCATCATTCCTTCCAAGCCAATATTTACAACACCCGTGTTCTCGCACATTACTCCACCAAGAGCTGTAAAAATCAATGGAGTTGAATACATTAATGTGGTTCCAAGAATTAATGCAATACTATCTAACATTTCTATTATCCTTTTTTCTAAATATTTTTATCAGAAGAGAAATTAGTTTGGGAATAGCGATAAAGAAAACTATAGTCCCAATAACAATATTCACGATTTCCGATGGTGCACCAATTGCGGGCTGTATTTTCTGGCCACCATATTTAAGCGCGCCAAAAAGCAATCCGGCAAACACACATCCACCGGCTGTATTATTGCCAATTAATGAAACAGCGATACCATCAAATCCATATCCTTCCATTGCAGCTAATAATGAGATATTGTGTGAAACTCCCATAACTTGCACAGCGCCGGCCAAACCAGCTAATCCACCGGCAATACTCATCGAGATTATCATGTTTTTATTAACATTGATACCACCATATTCAGCAGCATTTTTATTGAAACCCACTGCCCGTAACTTATAGCCAAGTGTGGTATGCCTTAAGGTGAACCATACCACTAAAGCGACAATAATAGCTATGATAAAACCAAAATTAACCGGAGTTTTAAATAGATCGAACAATATGGGATGATCGGCAAACCAAGCTCTTCCTGCTTCCGATAATTTCCACTCATTCAAAAGTGTAATTATTCCTGTTGGCTGAATATCATACGATGTTTCACCACCCGGTTTTTGAAAACCTTCGGTATACACCAATAAATTTTGCAAATACAAAGCAATCCAATTTAGCATGATGGTAGAGATAACTTCGTGAACACCAAATTTTGCTTTGAGAAAACCCGCAAGTCCACCCCACAAGCCGGCGGCAATTAAAGCACTCAATATAATTATCGGAATATGAATAAACATAGGAAGATGGAAAAAATATCCGGCAGCTGCAGCTCCAATTGAACCAACGATATATTGTCCTTCTGCTCCAATATTAAATAATCCTGTTCGGAAAGCAAAGGTGATAGATAAACCGGTTAAGATGAGTGGCGTTGCCCGAATAATAGTATATGAGATATATTTCCATTTTCCAAATATACCGGTGATAATGGTTGAATATGCTAAAATCGGATTAAATCCGGCAGCCAATAGAACAATAGCTCCAATAAAAAGACCCAATAAAATTGATATTAGCGTAAACAAGAGGACATTATTGGAAAATTGTTTCAAGAATTTTTTAAGAAGGTTTTTCATTAAGATTTCCCTCCTGCCATCATCAAACCTATTTGATTCATATCGGCATTTTGGGCATCAAAAATATCAACTATTTTTCCTTCATAAATAACAGCAATACGGTCTGCCACATTCATTACCTCATCCAATTCTAACGAAATCAGTAATACTGCTTTGTTTATATCTCTTTGGTGCACTAAAGCAGAGTGTACATACTCAATTGCTCCCACATCCAAACCTCTGGTCGGCTGAACTGCTATCAATAGCTCAGGATCATTTGTTACTTCTCGGGCAATAATTACTTTTTGCTGATTTCCACCCGACAAACTACGAGCAGATTTGAATGAATTTTTAGGACGAACATCAAATTTTTCGATTAAATTTTCTGAGTGTTGAAAAATGCGAGAATGCTGTAATATTCCTGATTTTGCGAATGGTTCATCTGCATGATTTTCCAAAATAAAATTCTCGGCCACATTGAAATCTAAAACCAATCCGTATTTTTGTCTATCTTCCGGAATTGATGATATTTTATGATCAAATATTTCGCGCGGAGTTTTGTTGGTAATATCCTTTCCTTTCATGAAAATCTTACCTGACTTTACTTTTCGCAAGCCGGTTAGCGCTTCCACAAATTCACTTTGCCCATTTCCGTCGATTCCGGCTATTCCTAAAATCTCTCCGGCTTTTACTTCTAAAGACAATTTATTTACGGTGATAATTTCACGGTTATCAAGTACTTCCAAAGCCTCGATTTTCAACATTGTTTCACCTGGGATTTTCGGCTTTTTATCTACTTTAAAACTAACTTCTCGACCAACCATTTTGGAAGCTAATTCCGATTCGGTTACGTCAGATACCTTCACTGTATCTATCTGCTTACCACGACGAATAATCGTGCAATAATCGGCCGCTTCCTTTATCTCCTTGAGCTTATGACTTATTAAAATAATCGTTTTACCTTCGCTGGTTAAGTTTTTTAGAATCTGCATCAATTCGGTTATCTCTTGCGGAGTTAATACTGCTGTTGGTTCATCTAAAATAAGAATTTCAGCCCCGCGATAGAGTGCTTTTAGTATCTCTACCCGCTGCTCCATCCCCACTGTAATATCTTGAATCTTTGCATGTGGATCAACTATCAAACCATATTTTTCCGATATGGAAATTACATCTTGCTCCGCTTTTTTTAAATCTATCGTACCAAACTTTGTTCTAGGTTCCATTCCTAAAATAATATTCTGCATGACTGTGAACGGCTTCACTAACATAAAATGCTGATGAACCATTCCGATGCCATTGGCAATTGCATCATTAGGAGACTCTATATTACACTTTTTTTCTTTGATATAAATCTCACCGGAAGTAGCAGAATATAAACCATATAAAATATTCATCATGGTAGATTTGCCGGCTCCATTCTCTCCTAAAAGAGCATGAACTTCACCTTTATATACAGTCAAAGTGATATTATCATTCGCAGTAAAGGCCCCAAACTTCTTGGTGATATTTCGCATATCAACAACTTTTTGCCCTGTTCTTTTCAAAATGTGCTCCTTTGCTTTATTGTGAATCATGAAATAAACTTCATTAATCTTTTTGATGTCAATAGAATTATCTGATAGCGCTCTTTAGTTAATAGAGCAACACCTCTTCTCATCTCTTCCTTTTCATTTCAAAAAAAACTCGACAGAAATCAACTCCCGCAAATATGCGTATATTCAAATATAGTAATACAAAAGGAGGTTATATGGTTAATTTATTCAAAGCTTTAGCTGATGAAAATCGTTTGAGAATACTTAATTTGCTCTATTGCTCAGAATTATGTGTTTGTGAAATCGAGACATTACTGGAATTGACTCAAACAAATGTATCTCGTCATCTGGGAAAACTACGAGCAGTAAATTTAATCAAACCTTTCAAAAAAGCGCAGTGGGCTCATTATCAGCTCAGCTCCGAATTCAAACAAAACGAGTTGCTCTACGCCTTCCTACAAAATAGATTTCAAAGTGAAAGCACTTTTTTAAAAGACACTGAACGTTTACATCGTTATAAAGAGAATGAGTTGAATTGTTCCTTAATTCGAAACGACAAAGAAAATGTGCTAAAAATCATACAAGGTGAAAATGACTAATAAAAGCCTAAAGTCCTCAGATACTGTCATTCTGAGCGGAGACGAAGAATCCATTAACTTACTATCTTTCGTCTCCGCTCAAGATGACAAACAAGTTTCTTTTCCTTACTCCTTCTCCTGGTAGATATCGTTCTTTACTTCGTTCAGAGCCGAATCTTAGAAGGCCGGGATGAGGTCAATTAAAGCAAAATAGAGCGTGAGGAGTTTTTAATGAAATTAAAGGTTGGATTTATCTGCGTACATAATTCCTGTCGCAGTCAAATGGCAGAAGATTGGGGTTTGGATGATCCTTCCGGTGGCTCAATTGAAGATTTTCGCGAAACTAAAAACCTAATTAAGAATAAAGTGAAAGAGCTTATTAATAGAATTAGAATGAATGAATTTATCGCAAATTAACTTGATAGATTTTGCCGATAAAAAATTTGAAATATAAAATTAAGTTGGATTTATTTAAGCCCATTTCTCTTCATGCTTGTTATTGGTTTGACAAATAGATCCCCAAAAAAAAATTAAAGAA
>DAOWES010000067.1 GCA_030638385.1 Candidatus Cloacimonadota bacterium
ATCTAATAGTTTTTTTATTATTGTTTTTACCGGTAATTATTTTTGCTGAAATTGGAGACATTGAAATTTCCAATTTAACGGCTAGTGTGGTGTATAGTGAATTACGTATAGATGCCTTTAACCTAGATGAACCACAATCACAGCCATTAATTTTTTCCACAATAATTACCAATACAACAGATTCTCCGATTTCAAATTATGAAATTCATATTTCAATGACTTGGCGGGGCAATGAAATTTTAGAAGATATCATCATTTCGCCCCGAGAAACATCATCTTGGGCAAGCTTACCTGCGGGAACTCCCATGACCCTTACAAATAGAGATATACTTATAAATAGTTCAGCAGATTTTGTTTCTGAGACAGATGTAGATCTGGATGAAATTAGAGAAGCCAATAAAGACTTTGAAGAAATTGTTCTGCAGACAGGTCATATTCCTGTCGGACTATATGCATGGAGTGTTCAATATTTTGGTGAAAATGGCGAACCTCTGTCTGAGAAAGTTTGCATATTGTATGAAATTATATCTCCCATTAGCATTTTGTTAACATCTCCCGGTAGTCCAATTGGTTTAGAGGCATATTATTCCCTAAGCAATCGTCCCACATTTGTTTGGTATTCAAATTTAGGAAATTATACTTTGTCTTTATATCCGGTAGCTTCAACAATTGAATCTCCTGAAGATATCGAAGGTATTACTCCTCTTTTTACAAAAGATAACATCAACGCGAATATTCTCACTTTCCCCGAAGATGTTGCTAGTTTAACTCCTGGTAGTACTTATGGCTGGCAAGTTACAGCAGAAACATTCATGCCGGTTGGAATAGCTTCTGAAACGAAAGAAAGTCAATTTTATCTTTTCCGAGTAATGACGGATTCAGAACAACAATCGACTGAACAAGCGATAATTAATTTCTTTAATCAATTGAATGTAGAAAATATTGATGAAATGATTAATCTTATCAATAGTGGATATTCTTTGCAAAATATAAGTTGGGAAAATTCAGACATTACAATTGATGAATTGATGAACTTACTCAGTCAGGTTCAAGATGGAACGATCATTTTCAAATCTTTTACAATCGAATAAGGAGTAAAACATGAAAAAGTTAATAATAATTTTTACATTTATAGCTTTGATATCTATTCATCTTTACGCAGGTGATTCAGTGGCATTTACCTTGAAAGCTGTTGGAGATGTTTCATTATCACGCGGAGAAGCAAATAGAACAATTAATAGTGGCGAAGAACTTTTTAATGAAGATTTATTGGAAAGTAATGAAAATTCTTATGCTGCGATCAAATTCCTCGATGGAAGTTCGATTATTAAGCTCTTTCCTCGTTCTATTCTACAGATAAGAGCAATAAAAACAGAAGATAATAAATTGGATAAATCAAATTATCTAAAAGTTGGTGAAATTTGGGCAAAAGTTGTTAAGAAAACTGGAAAGTTTGAAATTGATACTCCTACCACAGTCGTTTCGGTGAAAGGAACCATATTTCATCTGATAGTAGATGAAAAGGGAACTACGGTTTATACTTATCAAGGTGAGGTAACGCTAACAAACAAAGGTGATGGGAAATCTGCTATTGTAGGAGAAGGACAAACTGGCACTTCAACCGGACAAGGTGATATTGACGTTGTTACTACAGAAGGTGGCGAAGGTGATCAAGAAAAGATACTTGAAATTAACTTAGAAAATGAGAGCGGAGATAAAAAAACGATAAAAATTGAATTTGAATAAGGGAGAATAAGATGAAGAAAATATCAATCCTAATACTAATAATAATAGTTTCTTCCTTATCTGCTATTGTCATTACACCGGAATTCCCTACAGTTTATGATGGGAATTCCGATTTTGTTCTCAGAGTTCAAGATGGCTTTAATGATACTGAAGTAGCCAGAATGCTTTATCGTGAAGCCGGCGAACAAGTATTTAATGAAATTGAGATGGGAAAAGGAAGCGCCTCAAATCCAATCTATGAAGCACGAATTCCAAACAAGAAAGAATTCCTTAGCGGTATCGAATTTTATTTTGAAATTGATCTTAAAGATGGTGCAAAACTAACCTCTCCTGAACTAAATCCTCAAGTCAATCCTTACAGAATTGCTGTGAAAAAAGAGGAATCAATTTCTGAAGGTTTTGTGCTTATCGCACCGGATACTGCTTTTCCTTTAAAATCAGATAAATTGTTAATTGCCATCTCCTATTTTGCTATTCAAGATATTATTATTCCATCTTCGATTAGATTTATTTTTAATGGTATGGATGTTACAAGCAAAGCTAATATTAGTAAGAATATGGTTGTTCTTGATGTTGATGCTCCCAAAAAAGGAAAGCACAACTTTAAGCTTGAAGCAAGTACCATTGAAGGTAATAAAATCTCATCAAAAATGTGGAGTACGAATGTTAGCACTCCTAAGTTAGAACTTCCCTTGAATCTGAGTGGAAATATCTCTCTTTATGGAATTTTGAATGCAGAAAAAGATAATGCTGCAGAACGTGATGCAAATGTAAGATTGCGATTGCAAGGCCGAAAGAATTGGTTTAGTTTTAAATCTAAACTTTATATTAGTAGTTTGGAAAGTTCCAAAGAACAAACTGTAAATCGTTACCGCTTAGATTTGAATGTACCACATTTAAGAATGAAGTTTGGTGACTATTCTCCCGATTTAGGTGCTTTTAGTCACAATTCGGTTAATGTTCGTGGTATTTTTACTGAGCTTGATTTTACAAAGTTTAGTATGAAAGTTCTTTATGGGAATAGTAAAAGAGCTATTAAAGGCAATCTTATAACAAAAGTTGATTCGCTGGGAGAAGTTACTGGTTATAGTAATAATGATATTGAATTTGAAAGAAGATCAATGGCCTTGCGTACTGAATTTGGTCATCGAAGATATTTCAGATTCGGTTTAAATATCATAAAGAATAAAGATATTGTAGAGTCTTTGGACGAATCTGCGTATATGGCACCGGATTCAACTTTATTGGTAAAACCCAAAGATAACATTGTGCTTTCCACAGATACTAAGTTCGCTTTTATGGATCAACGAATTATCTTTGGGGCAGAAGCTGCCATGAGTTTGTATAATAGCAATATTCTGGACGGTCCTATCACGAAAGATTCATTAGAAAGTATTGCCGGTTCCGAAGTTCCTATCGACCCGGCAGATTTTGAAGATATCTTTGTTCTTAGCTCAACGATAGAACCGTTTATCCCGGGCCTTTCAAATTTGGCATACAAAGCTTATTTTAGAATGTTCGTCTTTCATAACTTAATTAATGTAAGTTATTCTGTGGTTGGGGAAAGTTTCTATAATCTGGGGGTAGGTTATCTAGGAAAAGATATGTCTACTTTGAGCATTAATGATAATCTTAGCTTAATTAATAATCGTTTACTAATAAATCTTGCTTATAATATTAATTCCAATAATATACTGGATAACAAAGAATTTACTACTAGCAATAATGGCATGTTTGCTCAAATTTATTCTCGGTCTTGGGGAAA
>DAOWES010000286.1 GCA_030638385.1 Candidatus Cloacimonadota bacterium
ACATGGGAATGAAATTCCTCATGATTGCAGATAAGCTTGAACTTTCTGATGAGTTGAAAGCAGAAATTGTGAAAATACACGAAAATAATCGTAAAAAAATTATCAGAATAAAAGCTGATATTGAGATTTTAAGAATTGATAAAAAAGCAGCAATGAGAGTGCATGATTTTAAGCTTCAGAAAAAAATCAACGAGCAGATTTCAGCAAAAAATCTTAAAATGAAAAATAATCGTGTAGAAGTTCATGAACAAGTTTGGAACAAGCTTTCTAAAGAACAACAAGAAAAAGCTGATAAGTTTATGCGTGAGCATCATTCACGTCCAATGCAGAAAAGATGTCAGTAATCATAATGAAAAGAATTAAAAACGGGTAGCTCATGCTACCCGTTTTTTTTAGGTTCACTCACGATGGATATAGCTAAATGTCTGTAGGTTTGCACCTACAGTTAATCATATTGAACCCCTCTGGGGTTGAGTTTCACGTTTTTTTTGTTACTGTGGGTTTGTAGCTATGTTTGTGGGCTTGCAGCTACCTCTGTGGGTTTTTGCACCTACAGTTAAACATATTGAACCCCTCTGGGGTTTGGGGAGGGGACAAGGCGCATTGTCCCCTAACGTTTATTATCTGTGTTAATACTCCCAAGCTGCAATAAAAACAAAAAGCCACGCCCGTTCCGGAAACTACCGGAACCATAGGCGTGGCTTTTTATTTATAAATTACGAATTACAAATTATGAATTATTAATTTCTTAATTCACTTTGCGTTCTTGGCCTTCTTAGCGACCTCTGCGTGAAGACCTATTTCAACAGGATCATTTTACGAGCGTAATTTCTTTTGTTTGTATTCAATTGATAGAAGTAAATACCAGCTGAAACAGCTTTGTCGCTATTGTCTTTTCCATTCCATGTGATACGGAATAATTCGTCTTTTGCAATTGTTTCGTTTGTGAATAGTGTTATTGTTTTTTCACCTTTCACATTGTAAATGGACAATTCACCGATACAATCCTCTATCATTGTAAAACTGATCTCAGTGCTTGGGTTAAATGGATTGGGATAATTCTGATAGAGGCCATAGGTATTTGGAATTTCAGGAGAATCTGGTTCTTTGCCTTCTCCGGGAATGGTTAAAGTAATTGGTCCGTAAGTATCAGAGAAACCAGAATAGTCTATACTTTCAATCCAATACCGGTAAGTAGTGTTTGAAAAAAAATCTTCAACGAACTAAGCCAACTAGAACGAACTAGGAAACTTGAATTAAAAAATAACTTAGTTCGTATTGTTCGTGTAGTTCGTTGAAAAACTCATTTATTTAACTAAGTTCGTATAGCTCATTGAGAATCTATTTCAATAATTGCCTAAAGGCTTCACGCACATTTTTCAAATCGTTGATAATTTTTTTCTTTTTATCACAACCTTCATCAGCAAAAGATAGCTGTAGCTGTTTCATTGAATTGGTTTTCTTGGTAGATTTAAATCTTTTTTTGGCACCTTCAATTGTAAATTTTTGTTCATAAAGCATATAGCGAATTTTTTTTACAACTTCAATGTCTTCCTGTGAATAGCGTCTGTTTCTGTTTTGATTTTTTTGTGGATGCAATTGGAAAAACTCTTTTTCCCAATACCTTAAAACATGAGCTTTCAAATCTAAAAGATTACAAACTTCACTTATCGTGTAATAGTATTTCGACATTTCTTATCCTTCCTACAATAACTAAACTTATTATTATAATTGAAAATAAAATACATACAACAGGAATAATATTGAAATATTTTGTAAAGAAAGTTTTATCTTTGCAAATAATTAAGGGGTAATTGAGTGTGGTTTTCTCATAAAGTTCGGTTTTCTCTACAACCCTTCCCAGGGGGTCTATAACCATTGAATATCCGGTGTTGGCAGCGCGATATATTGCTCTTCTGGTTTCTACAGCTCGAAACTTGGTTAGAATAGCATGCTGATAGGTTCCGGCTGAACGTTTGAACCAGGCATCGTTTGTAATATTAACGATGAAGTCGGTAGGTTTTTGCATTATATTAGCAGTTAGTTGTGGAAAGGCAATTTCAAAACAGATAAGCGGTGAAAAGGTATAATCTTTTACCGAATAATAGGTGGGGCCTTGACCATATGAAAAGTTTGCCTGGCCGAGCTCTATTCTCCATAAGATTGGAAGCTTTTTTAAAAATGGCATTCTTTCGCCAAGGGGAACGAGGGCAATTTTATCGTAAGGATTTCCTACAGTTTTATTTGCTTTAAATAGGGTAGCCGAATTGTAAAATAGATATTTTTGAGAATGATTGGGAGGAGCAAATTCGTAGCGTGGGAATCCTGTAAAAATATCGGTATCATAGAGCTTGATCTGTTTATCTAAAAATCTGCGAAATTTGGAATATCTTTGCATGAGATAATCGGGTAGGGCTGATTCCGGCCAGATAATTAAGTCTGAATTGGCTTCAGCAGCTAATTTGGTATATTTCCTATAAAGAGTCAAAGTAGAGTCAGTGAAATTTGGATCCCATTTTTGTTCTTGGGTGATGCTGGCTTGCACAAGAGAAATCATGGTGTCAGTAGTTGTGACATTCAGTGTTTGATATTTATAGATTCCGTAACCAAACCACAATAGGAGGAGGGCAAGTAGTGGGAAAATATAGCGCGATGATTTTTTTATAACAGCAAAAATAAGATAACTTAACAAAAAGGTACAGGCTGAAACTAAGAAAATTCCACCCAGATCGGCTACTTGAATGAGAATATTATAATCTGCCAGAGAATAACCAACGTTGAACCAAGGAAATCTGAGCTCACCAATATTTTGCAAATATTCAAATGTTATCCAAAATACCCCGAAAGCTAGATATGTCAATTTGGGTTTGACTTTTCTTACATAGTTAACAGCTAAAAAAAGCAGTGAAAAATAGAAGCCAAAGAGAAAGAATAATCCTATAAATCCGGCAATGGTAACTAATGAAATCCAATGTAAGGAAACCAAAGTGAAAGCACTGCTAAAACAAATTGCCGCTAAAACAATTTGTTTGGTTTTATGCCAATTGGCAAATAGTGTGAAAAGCGGGATAAAGCTAAAAAATACTAAAAAGCCAAGTTTCAGGGGAAGCCTGCTAAGGCCGAGCATAATGCCGGCAAAAATAGGAAGTAGTAGATGTTGATATTTGTTTAGTTTATTGTTTACGTTCATATTTCATTTCGATAACTGCTAGTTTGTGGTTATGGATTATTATAATGTTTGTCTCAGATACAAAGCAGTTTTGAATTTCATTAGCAGTAATATGAAATTTTTTGGAACTATTTGCATGAATGAAATAAAATTTTTTCAGAATATAATTTTGGAATTGATTAAAAAATCTAAAGCCGGGAAATTCATCCGTTTGTTGGCCGAAACTATTAAAAATATATGTTTTATCGGACATCTGATCATAGACATAAATAAAATTTTTATAAATACTCAGATGAGTTGGTTCTTTAAAAGTAAATTTTCCAAAAGAAAAAATATCGGTTTGTTGAGTCGGATCTAAAATTATAACTTCTTTGGCAGCGTTATCATAGATGAAAAGTTTTTCATCAGTAGCCATCGACAGCATGGTCGGATCTCCAATCATATCAATCTTTAGCTCTGAAATTAAGCTCCCGGACTCATCATATTTATAGATGGTTTTGCGGAAACTATCTAAGGCTAATAAATTTCCATCAGAAGCTAAACAGATGTCAGCAAGTTTATTGAAGTTTGCTTTAGAAAATCCCAAACGCCCGATTGAATTGATTTTTTGTTTATCTTTATAGAGGTGAATTTTATTTTGTTCCATCACAAAAATGGTATTGGAATTTTGGGAATATACAGCTTTTTCAATTTTATAATCCGTATCTAAGCTACAAATAACTTTGGCCTCAATTGGATTTAATTGCGGATAAGAGATCTCATAAGCTGTGCAGCCAAAGCAAAGGAAGCAAGTACTTAAGATTATTAGATGTATAAACTTCATGCTTTATTCATTCTTATTGCTAATTTTTAAATCTTTAAGTTTTCCTTGAATCGTGGTTTTCCCCTGCCAGATATTAAATTCCAATGAATAGGCTATATCAATGTTTGATCCTTTCTTTAGCATGGGAAGGTAATTTCCCAGATTAAATCCAATCAGATCGAGATGACAGCCATCTTTCACTACTTTTAGTTTAAGGTGATTTTGCCCAACATTATATGGGAAACCTTCGATGGTTACTTTTTGGGTAAAGAAGGTGGGACGCATATTGCCCGGACCGAACGGCGCAAATTTGTTTAGCCATTCCAGAAGATTCTCATTTATATCAAAAAGTTCTAATTTATTATCTATCTTAAGCGGTGGGATCAATTGCTCCGGAGTGAGATTATCTTTAATATATTTGGCAAGATCGTTTTCAAATTGATCAACATATTCCATCATAATAGAAAGCCCGGCTGCATACTTGTGACCACCAAATGTTTCCAAGTAATTTTCCACGGAAGAGAGTGCTTTAAATAGATCAAAACCATAAATGCTGCGCCCACTACCACTACCGACACCATCGTGAAATGAGATCATGATGGAAGGACGGTAATATTTTTCCACCAGCTTGGAAGCAACAATGCCAATTACGCCGGGGTGCCAATCATCGGAGGAGACAATCAGACAGGAAGTGTTTTCCAAATCTTTGTATTTTTTCTCTATAATCTGGCAAGCTTCGCGAAATGTTTTTTGATCTTCCTGTTGGCGTAAAGAGTTTTCTCTTTCAATAATTTGAGCCAATTCCATGCTTCGTTGGTTATCTGTGGCTATAAGTAATTCTACTGCGCGTAAAGCGCTTCCCATTCTACCGGCAGCATTTATTCTGGGCGCCAAACTAAAGACAATATCTCCGG
>DAOWES010000077.1 GCA_030638385.1 Candidatus Cloacimonadota bacterium
ATTACTTGACTTAATAGATGTTATTTAGTGGTTAGGTATGTTGATGAAGGGGAATTTGCCGAACAACTGAGAGAAGAAGAAGAGTTTAATTCTCTTATTAAAGAAAATCTGGCAAAGGTGAAGATACCTGAAAAAAAAGAGAGTAAATAAAGGCAATTTATGAACGACAAACCTGAAATTGTAAGAACTGATATTATTCAAAGCCGCATTTTTGCTATCCGCGGATTGCAGGTAATGATAGATAGAGATCTGGCAGAATTGTTTGGTGTAAAAACGAAACGACTAAATGAGCAGGTAAAGAGAAATACTGAAAGATTCCCTGAAGAATTCTGTTTCCAGTTAACCGAAGCTGAAAAAGACGAACTGGTCGCAAAATGCGACCACCTCAATAATCTGAAATTCTCCCATATTCCTCCCTATGCTTTCACCGAACAGGGTGTAGCTATGCTGTCGGCTGTGCTCAAAAGCGAAACAGCAATAAAAATGAGCATCCAGGTAATAAAAGCCTTTGTTACCATGCGCCGTTTTATTGCCACCAATGTTCAGATTTTCCAACGTCTTGATAATCTGGAAATAAAACAACTGGAAACCGATAAAAAAAATAATCAGGTTTTGAATGCTATTGAAGAGAAGGAAATTAAACCTAAGCAGGGCATTTTCTATGATGGGCAGATCTTCGATGCTTATCTGTTTGTCTGCGATCTTTTTCGCTCTGCTCAAAAATCCATTATCATCATTGATAACTATATTGATGATTCGGTGCTAACTCAACTGGCTAAAAAGAAGCATGATGTGAAAGTTACCATTCTCACCAAAAAAATCTCCCGGCAGTTAGCCCTGGATGCTCAGAAATTCAATGCCCAGTATCCAACCTTGGAAATTAAAGAGTTCCTCAATGGCCACGATCGCTTTTTGATTATTGATGATAGCACTCTTTACCATTTTGGTGCCTCTCTCAAAGACTTGGGTAAAAAATGGTTTGCCTTCTCTAAAATGGAGATGGGCTCTGCTCAAATGCTAGCCAAACTAACTACGGCAAATAAAGTCTAATTCTTGTTTTAACTGATTATAATTATAGCAAAAACTATTGGCGTAATAATGTTATATTAAACTTAGATATGTTGGGGAAACGTTATAATATCTTTGTAGGGAGAATAATATGAAAAAAGAAATAGTATACGGTCTTACAGAAAATTTTGAATCATTTGTAAACCATACAGAAGACAATGTTGAATTTTGGTTAGCAAGAGACTTACAACACTTACTTGGTTATGGAAAATGGAATAACTTTAAAAATGTAATTTTCAAAGCCAAAACTGCTTGTGAAATATCAGGAGAAAAGATTTCTGATCATTTTGCCGACGTCGGCAAAACGATCGGAATGCCAAAAACAGCAAAAAAAGAAATAGATGATATTATGCTTACCCGTTACGCATGCTATCTTATTGCTCAAAATGGAGATTCGAGAAAAGAGCAAGTTGCATTTGCTCAAACATATTTTGCAGTTAAAACAAGAAAAGCAGAGATAATTGAACAGAAATTATTGGAATATGAAAGAGTGCAAGCACGATTTAAACTCGCTGAAACAGAAAAAGAAC
Source organism: Candidatus Cloacimonadota bacterium (assembly GCA_030638385.1). Lineage (GTDB taxonomy): Bacteria > Cloacimonadota > Cloacimonadia > Cloacimonadales > TCS61 > DAOWES01. Next base: position 1,599 of record DAOWES010000077.1, read on the forward strand.
TCTCAAGAGTAATCTTTGAACAAACTGGAGCGGATCAAAATTTCGGACTTATTCGAAGTAAAGGCGATAAAGCTCTTTTTAATTATACAACAAAACAGATGAAAGAAAAGTGGAATATTAATCCCAAGAAACCGCTTGCTGATTTTATGCCGACCATCCTTCTGAAAGCAAAAGACTTTGCTACGGAAATTACCATTTTCAATGCAAAAGATAAACAAATGTCTTGTGAAAAGGAGATATCAAAAGAACATATCACAAACAATAAAACAGTTAGAGACACTCTTATTTCCAGAGGAATTACGCCTGAAAATCTTCCTCCGGAAGAAGATGTAAAGAAAATTGAGAGAAAATTAAATTCTGACAAAAAGAAAACTTTAAAACAAAATGATTCTTTTAAAAAAGAGAAAAAATAATTAATAATATTGAAGAAAACTAACAAGTCACTAACCTCAAAGATTGGCTTTTACCAATATTGATAAATAGGCAGGTAAATATTAAAGCTGAATCAGTAAAAACAATGAGCTAAATTCTTAAGTGGAGTAATGATGATTATCAGTGCCAGTCGTAGAACAGATATCCCGGCATTTTACAGTGAATGGTTTATGAATCGGATTAAGGCCGGCTATATTATGTCCAGAAATCCCATGAATTTTTACCAGGTAAGTAAGATAAGCCTGGATCCCAAAGTAGTGGACTGCATTGTTTTTTGGACGAAGAATCCGGCAAAGATGATGCAGCATCTGAGCTATTTGGATGAGATGAATTATAAATACTACTTCCAATTTACGCTAAATCCTTACCCGCGCTATATCGAAAAGGAATTGCCTGATCATCTCGCACTAATCAATATTTTTAAAGATCTATCGAAAAAAATTGGTAAAGAAAAAGTTGTTTGGCGCTATGATCCCATTTTTCTAACAGATAGAATCAGTATAAATTATCATCTTAAAGCTTTTGAAAAACTGGCGCATCATCTATCCGGCTATACCGAACGTTGCGTTATCAGTTTTATCGATATGTATAAGAAATGCGAGCGTAATTTAAAATCGCTTAATGTCCTGGATATGGATGAATCGCAGATGCGGGAAATTGCCGGGCATTTTGCCCGCATCGGTAAGAAGTATGGCATACAGTTAGAAACATGTGCCGAGGCGATAGATTTAGATGAGCTGGGTATTAAGCATGGCAAGTGTATCGACGATAAGTTGATCTCCAAAATAATTGGTTTTCCATTAGATATCAAGAAGGATAAAAACCAGCGTCCGGAGTGTGGCTGTGTTAGTAGTATTGATGTTGGTGCTTACAACTCTTGCGCTCACCATTGTCTCTATTGTTATGCAAATTACAATTATGAGACAGTTGAGAAAAACAGAAAAGAGCATGATGTTAATTCGCCTTTTTTAATTGGCAATAGTTCAGAAAAGGATAAGGTGACAGAGAGAAAGATGAACTCTTATGTTGCCGATGTTGATGATTGGATTAAGCGGATATGAAAGATTTGAAAATGATTAGGCATAAAAAAAATACCCTACTAAAAAGTAGGGTATAACTTTATTTATAACCATAAGTTACAAATATAAAACTGGCGGAGACGTAGGGATTTGAACCCTAGATACAGTTACCCGCATACACGCTTTCCAAGCGTGCTCCTTAAGCCACTCGGACACGTCTCCAACGAATGCAAAAAATATTGAATAGATTTTTCTGTAAATGATTTTTTCTTATAATTGGCAAAGATTTTTCTTTTTAAAATATTAAGCTTATTTTTCCAATTCCGCTTTTATCTTTGCTTGGTCGATGTCTGAATTTCGTAACCCATCTAATAATATATTGGTTAGTAGATCTTTTACATCATCTTTATTCAGGATGGTGGCTGATGATATTTGTTTATACTCATTTTCATCAACAGCTTTCTCAATCGTAATTTTTAGTTTTGTCCCAATAGTTTCTTTGGTTGGACGAATGTGCCTGTTTTCTGAAATTGAGACCAAGGTGATACCGCTAAGCATAATTACCCAGTTTGAATATATCCAAAAAAGAAAAATTGGAATTGAAGCCAGCATCCCCCAAATTATTTCGATATTTGTGAGATGAACGATATACCAGTTAAATAGCGATTTAAAAATAATCCAGGTAATAGAAGAGGTGGCAGCGCCAATGATGATAGAGCGTAATCGTACTTTTACAGTTGGGATATAGAAAAAGCCAAAAGTAAAAATGAGAAACAAAATTAAAACCGGCGTGAAATAGAGAAGAATTCCCTGTAAAAATGGAATATCGAAAAAAGTAGATAAGAAGGGTAGAGAAATTGCCGAAAGTAAAACAAAAATCATTAATGATCCTAAAATTGTCATACCAAAGAATTTCACAATATTAGAAAAAAAGTTTTTCGATCTAAATTCATGAGCATTCAGGATTTTATCAAAAGCAGTATTGATAATTTGAAATAGGGAATAGGATGAAATTAATAATATAAAAAAACTAAAAAGATTGAAGGGGATTTTTTTGGAAACAAGTTGTTGAATATAATTATAAATAACTTCGGCAGATTCCGGCACAAAAATATTTTTGATCATTTCGGTAATCTTGTCATTTAGCTGTAGAAAAGAGAGCTCCGGTAGGAAAAATAAGATAAAAATAATGAAGGGTAAGAAACCAAGAATGGTTACATAGGTAAGTGCGGCACATTCCTTTAAGATGCCATCATCATTGATTTTCTTCCAGAATATTTTAAGAAATTGAATTGCTTTGTGTTTCATAATGTTTTCCTTTCTTATTGATAACGAAGTGCTCTAATTGGATCTAGTCTGCTGGCTATGATTGCCGGAATTACCCCGGCCAATAAACCGACAACAGCTGAAGATAACAAGGCAAACACAATGGTAGATGTATTTGCAAAGAGCTCCATTTCCAAAAATTTACTTACAATATTTAAAATTGATAATCCTGTTATTATTCCGAAGATTCCACCAATAACAGCGACTAAGATGGTTTGAACCAAAAATTGGAAGAAAATATCTCTTCTTCTTGCTCCCACTGCAAGGCGAATGCCAATTTCGCGAGTCCTCTCTTTTATGGTTGCTAGCATGATATTGGAAATAACGATAGCTCCCACAAATAAAGAGATTGCCGAGATTAAGGTAAATACAAGTTGGAAGATTTCAGAGTTTTTCTTCATTGTCTGAGCTTCATCTTTTGCTGATCTAATTCTAAAAACCGGTTTGCCATGACGCATGTTTAGAATGATATTTTCTAGTTTTGCTCCTAAAGCAGATGCACTTTCCACATCGTTAGCTTTTAGATCAATTCTAAATATTTTATCTTCTCCGGTTCCTTTATTTATCATTGTAGAGATCGGAATGAAAGCTCGGCGATTTAGATAGGCAAGACCATTTTGCTGCATTGGATGATTATTTTTCATAAATCTATGTTCCATCACACCGATGATTTTCATTCTCCTATTATGAACTGTTATAATTTCTCCAATTGCATTTTTATTTCCGAAAAAAGTATCCTTTATATAGGAACCAATTACTATTACGTCATTGTTTTGCTTAATGTCGAAGTCATTTATAAAGCGTCCTTTCGAAATATCCCACTCTTCAATGCCGGTTAAATCCGCTAATACTCCAAAAGTTGAAAAATATTGAGTATCTTGTTTGTAAGAGAAGCTCAAATGTCTGTTCATTTGGGGGTTTATATATTTGGCTTCGGGAATTAATGATGATATTTGTTCAAACTCTTTTAAATTAAAATATTCTCGCTCACCGCTAGTCGTGTCATTGTCCCAATTTCTTTCGATTGATATTTTGGCAAGTCCACCTCGCTCCATCAACCAAGCCATAGTAGTTTTATTTATTCCATTGATAATGGATGTAACCACAATTATCGACATCGTTCCTAATATTATACCTAAAATGACAATAATACTTCTAATCTTTCGTGACCAGAAATCGGAAAATCCGACGATTAAGTTTTCCTTAATTGATATCGCCATTTACTATTACTCCATCAACAAGTTTAATGATTTTATTGGCTCGTTTTGCCACTGAAGGATCATGCGTTACCATTATTACTGTGTGACCTTGCTTGTGAAGTTCTGTGAAAATGGAAAGGATATCCATTCCACTAGCTGTGTCGAGATTCCCGGTTGGCTCGTCTGCTAATATTATGGAGGGACTATTCACGATAGCTCGAGCAATTGCCACACGTTGACGTTGACCTCCGGAAAGTTCGCTGGGCTTATGTTTTAAACGATTTGCAAGTCCCACTTCCGATAATACTTTTTTGGCTAATTTTGCTCGCTTGCGAGGACTAAATCCCGAATACATCAAAGGAAGTTCAACATTCTTTTGCATATTCAAATGTGGTAGTAAATTGAATGTTTGAAATACAAATCCAATCTGTTTGTTTCTTATTTCTGCTAGTTTGCTCTTGTTACGAGTGCTCACATTACGATTATTTAAGAGATAATTGCCTTGTGTGGGAGAATCTAAACATCCCAAAATATGCATTAATGTAGATTTACCTGAACCGCTGGGTCCTGTAATGGCTACAAAGTCGCCTTTGTGAATGTCGAGGTCTATTCCACGTAAAGCCGGAACAATAACTTTACCCATTTTATAATCTTTTGTTATGCCCTTAATTGAAATTATTTTTTCCATAATATATCCTTCTAAAATATTGTGTGTGATAAATGAATTTCAAAAGATCTTGTCAAAGAAAAATTGTTTATTGACGCGAATATGAATATGAAATTAAAAAGCATAAAAAATTTAGGATAATATTTATGAAAGCTTCAGCGGATGCAATTCTTCGAGTTCATGGATCTAAATCAATAATAAATCGAATTTTAATTATTTGCACTTTTTTGGATAAGCCCATTAAATTAACAAATTTTTCTAATTGTTCTGATGTAGAAACTTTTGTTGAAAATTTAATGATATTCGGCTTTCGCTTTGAGTTTGCAGAAGATGATGTAATAATTTATCCTCATAAAATTGGCAGTGAAAACTTATATATTAAGGATGCCGGAACAACTTTTAGATTTTTATTAACACGTTTGGCAACTGCAGAAGGCAGCAAGAATATTATTCAGATAAGTGAACAATTGCACGCCCGCCCCCATTCGCAACTAATAGATATTATCAAACAACTGGGAGGTAGTATCTCTGACGATTTTCCTCTCATTATCAAAGGTAAAAAGCTGCAAGGTGGGAGAATAAAAATTATCGGAAAAACCAGTAGCCAATTTGTTAGTAGCATTCTGCTTTCTGCTCCAAACTTTAAAAATGGAATATGTTTAGAGCTTTCAGATGAGGCTGTCTCGGTTGATTATATTAAATTAACATTATCAATAATGCATGATTTTGGGATAAATTTCACTTGGAAAGGAAATATTATCGATATTCCTGCCGGACAAAATTATCAAAATATCTTAGAATATGATGTTGAACCGGATTACTCAACTGTTTGTTATTATTGGGCCTTAGCTGCCATAAGCAATAAAACATTAATCACAGCCGGAAATCCCCGGAAATCATATCAAGCTGATGCGAAGTTTATTGGAATATTAGAGGAAATCGGAGCAAAAATTGATTTTGATGAGGAAACTGTAACAATCTCAAAAGGTAAATTGCAGGGGATTTCTCTAAGCATGAAAGATATGCCGGATCAGGTTCCCACTCTGGCAATTTTGGCACTTTTTGCAGATGACATTACTACCATTTCGGATATTGCCCATCTAAAACATAAAGAATCAAACAGAATTGCTGTGCTGCTAAGTGAATTAGGAAAATTAACAAAAATATTTTACCTTAATGATAAATTAGTAATTCATCCCTGCCAAGAATTGCCGACTGAAAATATCACCCTGAACACGTATCATGACCATCGAATGGTAATGGCTTTTTCCATCTTAGCAGAAATGTGGCCAAGCATTCAAATAGATAACAAAGAAGCTGTAAAAAAATCGGCTCCTGAATTTTTTGATATATTAAAAAAGATGTGAAAAAAATAACGGAAAAAAATTAGATAAACTTGACACTAAAATATACTTAGAGGAATAAATTACTTATGAAAAAGATAATCATTTTGCAGGGTGGGAAATCAGAAGAAAGGGAGATTTCTTTAATAACCGGAAGAGAGATTGAAAAAGAATTAATTTCAATTGGCTTCAGCGTTATGAAGATAGATCCCAAGCAATATTCAAGCTATTCTTTGATGATAGATGATATTCTCAAGGAAGATCCATATATTGTGTTTAATGGCTTACATGGGGCAGAAGGAGAAGATGGTAGAATTCAGGCCTTGCTCTCTTTAAACAATATTGCCTATACAGGTTCCGATTATCGCGCCAGTGCTATAGCGATGGATAAAGTTATCTCATCTATTTTGGCCGCATCTGCAGGTGTTCCCATTCCCAAGCAATATATTATCAATAATGAAGCAGATCATCCTGAAAAAATTACATCTCAATTAGATTTTCCTTTCGTTGTAAAACCATCTGATTCCGGTTCATCATTTGGAATTTCTGTAGTAAGAAATGAAGAAGAAATTAATTCTTCAATTTTGGAAGCTTTCAAATTTAGTAATAAAGTAATTTGTGAACAATTTATTCCCGGAAGAGAGCTAACTGTAACAATCTTAGGGCATCAAATCCTTCCGGTGGTGGAGATAAAACCCAAAAACGGTTGGTATGATTTTAAAAACAAATATACCAGCGGTAACACAGAGTATGAAGTTCCTGCAAAATTAAGTGATGAGGAAAATGAGATTATTAAAAACTATGCAGTCAAAGTTTTTGCACGTTTTGGTAAAAGCTGAAAAGTACGCTAAAGAAAACAAAGAAGAAGTTATTAAGTTAATGTCTAAAAAGTTAATGCTTGAAGAGGATTTTCTGCATTCTATTTGGCAGGATTGGGTTTTAACGGTTAGCCTTACAGATGATCACTATAGTTTGGTTAAAGAAGGTGGTA
>DAOWES010000133.1 GCA_030638385.1 Candidatus Cloacimonadota bacterium
GATACCTCAGGATGAGGTGAATTTCGTCACTCTGAGGAGTCTTCCTGCTTCTCTCTAAACGAAGAGTAAGGGGAAAACGACATAAGTATTTGCTTGTCCTTCGTTTAGAGTCTGCCTTTGTAAGAAGCCTCAGGATGACGCAATTTTACATCAGCCAGAATGACGGTTTAGGATTAATCTGTATTATACAAATCCCTAGTATAAACCTTATCTTCAACATCCTTAAGATTTGCACACATGCGGTTTGAAACAATCACATCTGACATTTTCTTAAATTCGTCTAAATCTTTAATAACTTTTGAATGGAAAAAATCATCTTCCTTCAGCACAGGTTCGTAAACCACCACTTCGATACCTTTGGCTTTAATACGCTTCATAATTCCCTGAATTGAGGAAGCTCGGAAGTTATCGGAATCGGTCTTCATGGTTAAACGATAAATACCTACCACTTCTGGATTCATATCTATAATCATCTTAGCAATATGATCTTTACGGGTGCGATTGGCATCAACAATATTTCTAATAATATTATTGGGAACATCTTCATAATTTGCGCGCAACTGCTTGGTATCTTTTGGTAAACAATATCCACCATAACCGAATGAAGGATTATTGTAATGGTCACCTATTCTAGGATCAAGCCCCACACCTTCGATAATCTGCTTGGAATCTAAACCACGAACTTCTGCATAGGTATCCAGTTCATTGAAATAAGCCACACGTAGCGCCAGGTAAGTATTGGAAAATAGTTTCACCGCCTCAGCTTCGGTAGATTCTGTGAAAAGCACCGGAATATCTTCTTTAATTGCACCTTCTTCTAATAATCCGGCAAATGTCTTTGCACGTTCGGATTGTTCACCAACGATTATTCGAGAAGGATAGAGATTATCATAAAGCGCTTTGCCTTCACGTAAAAACTCTGGAGAGAAGATGATGTTATCAGTTTCAAACATCGCTTTCACTTTTTCGGTATATCCTACCGGTACAGTTGATTTGATAATCATTGTAGCATCGGGATTGATGGATAAAACGTTGGCGATAACTGCTTCCACAGTACGAGTATTGAAATAATTCTGCTCCGGATCATAATTGGTAGGAGTAGAGATAATTACAAATTCGGCTCCTTCAAAAGCTTTGAGAGCATCTGTTGTAGCCACTAAATTCAACTCTTTGGTTGCGAGATATTCTTCGATCTCTTTATCAACAATTGGCGACTTCTTATTATTGATCATATCAACTTTCTCTTGAATGATATCAAGAGCGACAACTTCGTTGTTTTGCGCTAATAAAATAGCATTCGATAGGCCAACGTAGCCTGTTCCGGCGATTGTAATTTTCATTAAACACTCCAAAAAATTTTATTTAAGATTTTGTCCACGGATTGCACTAATTTTCACGAATAAGAAAAAGAAATTTAATACAAAGAGGGGGCTTATAATTTAGCTGGGATAGTAATATTGTTTTATCCAATAATTACACGGATTTTCACAAATAAGAAAAAGAGATTAATTAAAAAGAGTGATCTATAATTTAGATTATTGAGTTTACATAAACTATTAGCTTTTTTATTTAGCTGGTTTATGAGAAAAAAATATGTAACCCAAAATGACTACTTAGCTATCTTTAACATAAAATATCTTCTTCTTCTCTTCATTCGTGTTAATTAGTGTAATTCGTGGACTGCTTTAAGTATTTCAGAGAACAATTCGCTTATACTCTAGACTTTTACTTCCAAAATTTACTAAAATTCCAAGTTTGTAATTTGACGCTTTTAAATAATTTAATACTTGAGATTCATGCTTTGAATTTAAAGAATCTAACGCCTTTAGTTCAATAATAATTTTATCAAAACAAACAAAATCAGCAAAATATTTTTTATCTAAAAGTTGACCTCTGTAATAAATTTCTATCATCTGCTCTTTCTGAAAAGGTATATTTAAATTCTTAAATTCCAATGCAAGAGCTTCTTGATAGACAGCTTCCAAAAAACCACTACCAAGCTCACTGTGCACGTTCATACAAGCACCTATAATTTTATACGATTCCTCTTCGTAAACTAAGTCCTTCATACATCCCCCTTTTTATCCACCAAGAATAC
>DAOWES010000271.1 GCA_030638385.1 Candidatus Cloacimonadota bacterium
ATGACAAGTTTCTCTTTCTTAGGAGTTCAGCAATAGTTGAATAAAAAAAATTGACACAGAACCATAAAAAAAATAAAAAAAATCAAACGGAAATCAGGAGCAACGATGAGAAAAAGTATATTAATAGTTTTAATTTTGAGTTTAGTAATGGTGGTTTTTGCACAAAAAGTTCAACAACAAACAACGACAATAATTAAACCCCAAAAAAAAATTTCCTATAAAATAGAATACTATAATTTATTAGAAAAAAATGAGACTTTAACAATTAAACTTGAACATAAACATACTAAAGTTAATAAAATAATAAATCAGTTAAAAGCAAAAAATAGAAAAATAAAAAAATTAACCATTGAGAACGCAAAGCTTCATAAAAAGATAGCAAAACTTCAAGCGGCATTAAATGCTAGACCAAAAAAGAAAAACCCAAACAGACCCAAAGCACAACAACAGTAAGCAGATAGCTAATTTTACGGAGAGTTATAGGGCTCTCCTTTTTTATGAAATTTTCCAAATCAAAATTTATTAAATTATCACAACAACGTAAGGTTAATAAGCTTTTACAGTTCATCAATGAAATCGAAATTAATTGGAATAATGAATCGATGCGCAACGATTTGATTGATGAATTTGAGAAGTGTTTAAAGCTCATGGATGAAGATTTTTTTTACCAAATTGCCAACAATTTAAAGAGAGATAATCTCAGATTATTTTTGAGAAGTATTATGCCAATTGAACAAAATGTTAATATAAACAAACGCGATTATGATCTAAATATCATAATCAAAAAAGATGGGATTAGAGAAGCTAGCAAACAACCGATCTATTTAATTTTAGATGAATTGCGCTCAGCGTTTAACATAGGTTCAATTTTTCGTTCAGCTGAATGTTTTGGGATTAAGGAGATTTTGCTGACCGGTTACACGGCTTCTCCGGATAATGCAAAAGTAGAGAAAACATCAATGGGAACTGCGAATCTGGTTAAGTGGCAAAAACTTGAAACAACCCAAAAAGCTATTGATTATTTAAGAGCTAAAAAGGTGACAATTTATGCAATGGAAACGGTGGCCGGGGCGAAATCAATTGAATCTGTAAATTTGCAGTTTCCCTGCGCATTTATTCTGGGCAATGAAGCTTTGGGAATATCAGAACAGACCTTAGCTTTAGCAGATGAGATTTTACAAATCCCATTATCGGGTTGGAAAAATTCCCTGAACGTTGGTGTTACTGCGGCAATTTGCTGCTATGAAGCAAGTAAACAGCACAAATCATGAAAGTATTAATCATCACCTATTATTGGCCTCCTTGTGGTGGAGTAGGCGTTCAGCGTTGGTTAAGGTTTGTTAGATACTTACCAGACTTTGGCTATACTCCTACAATCATTACAACTTTAAATGGAGATTATCCTGTAAAAGATAGCTCATTAGAACTTGAAGTTTCACAAAATGCTAAAGTTCTCCGTACAAAAACTCCTACTTTTGGTAACCTCTATAAATTCTTTTCAAAATCAAAAAATGATAAAATTCCTTATGGAAGTTTACAAACAAATCCAGGTGATTCTTTGTTTAAAAAAGTATCTACTTGGGTAAGATTGAATTTAGTAATACCTGATGCACGAATTATCTGGAATGTCTCAGCTTATAAAGCAGCAAAAAAAGAGCTTAAAAAGGGAGGATATGACGCTGTAATCACAACCGGGCCACCTCATTCGACACATTTGATTGGTTTAAAACTTCATAAACAGTTTAACTTGAAATGGATTGCAGATTTTCGAGATCCTTGGACAGAAATGGGATATTTGCAAAGTGTGAAAAGATTAAAAATTACGAAGAAAATTGATCGATTTTTCGAAAATAAAGTTGTTCAAGATTGTGATCAAATAATTGCTGCAGCTCATAAAATTATTTCCGATCTGAATTGTTCAGCCGATAAAGTTCATTTGATTCCTAATGGATTTGATCCCAAAGATTTTGCTAATATTTTGAAAAACAGAAAATCAGATGAGTTTGGACTGAATTATTTTGGTTCTCTTCCTCAAGAATCAACTCCTATTGCAGTATTACAAGCACTTAATATTTTATATAAAGATGGCATTCGAGATATAAAGATGAATTTCTGGGGCAATGTTTCGAATGTGGCCAAGAAACAATTATTAGATTTAGATGAATTTAAAATAATAAGATTTCATCAGCATGTTAGTCATCAAGAAGCTATAAAATTGATGGTGAATTCCGAAATGCTATTATTGATGATAAATAACGTGAAAAATAATGAAGGAATAATTACTGCAAAGATTTTTGAATACCTTGGCTCGGGAGTCAAAATATTGGGAGTTGGACCTGAAAAAAGTGAAGCAGCGCAAATATTAAAATTAACTAAAAGCGGTACAATGTTTGATTATAGTAAATATGATAAAATTGCTAAATATATTAAAAGTGAGTATATGCTTTGGAAACAAGGTGAACAGAAGATTAGTACAGAAGCCGATATGTTTAATTGTGCTGAATTGACTAAAAAGTTAGTTAATGTAATCGTGAAGAATTGAGTTTACACAAAAACACTTATACCCCCTAATTTTTAATTATTAAAACTTTTATATTAATCGAAATTTGTTTCTATTTCAACATCATCAATTTCTTAGTGAAAAATACCTTACCTACCTTTAAATAGATACCAAATATCACCTACCTCTCAGCTTGTAAAATTATAGCAAAAGTAGAATTGAACTTCATGTAGTTTATACATTTCTTTATAGATAAAAAAGTATAAAAGAAACGGCAATTCTGAATATTTCAGAATTGCCGTTTATATGTTATATAATAATTTCTTATTATACTATTTAATAAATCCTAACCAATCACCAACAAGGAACTGAATACGACCAATCAGAAGAGAAATACGAGCCATCACGGTATAACCGAAAGAAGCACCAAATCCAATCATCATGAACCAAACACCAACATTAGTAAACTTACCATAAACTCCTTTATGATCTTTTGAGAAAAAGAAATAAAGCAAGATTGTAACTGTACCAATAAAGATGAGAGCAGTATTAACAGTATCAAGTGGAAGCATTGCACTTCTCATCTGTACCAAAACCGATGAATGTATAGACATAGGAACACCCATACCCACAATACCCATACCAAATACGATTGGATATCTAGACAACCAGCTAAGGTTTTTACTGAAACGGAAAGTATAAAGAAGACCCAAAAGAGAAGGAATAATAAGCGAGAATTTGTGTCCTAAGAAAATTGGCGTATAAACAAAAGGAATAAACGCGTTTTCATATACAAGTGGGATTGCAAACCCCATAGACACACCCACAAATAATGCTTCTGCAAATTTATAAAACGGATTATCTTTGTAAAGGAATGAGAATATACTTAGCGTAAAAAACGCTGCAACTGTATTACTAATTATTTCAAACATCTTCTCCTCCTATAAGTTATCTTTTTTTCTAGTTAAAAAGAACCCGATATTTCCAAGAATAATAAATACAATAATCATGATATGAGCTACAGATTGTGCATTCATACCAATTCTTGCTACTTTGTATTTATAATTTAAGGGAATACCTGTATCAAATTCTACACCATCTTCAATATAGATAATGGTAGATTTGGTGATAGGAACTTTAACATTTTTGATAACTTCTTTACTGAATGGTCGTCCGTTTGGATATTCGTCAGTTTCATACGAAGCAAACACATCAACCATTTTTTCATATTCTGCCGCGCCTTTAAGACCACGGAACATTCCGATTAACTGACCAGTTTGTAAATATGGATAGTAATCGGCAACCATCACTGCTGTAATTCCGGCAGCAACATTTACACCAAATTTAGCACGAGCATATGTAACCCAAGAAAGGGCAGCGCCGCCACCTGAGAAATCGATAACCAAATTCATATCATCATAGTTTTTGATCTCTTTCATGATATCAAGATTCTTGATCTTACGACCTTGAGAATCTGTATCAATTGCTTCCGAAATATCTTCACCCATTCCCAGTACGATAGGAAGGAAAAGAGAATTCGGCTTATAACCAAAGTTAACATAGTCAACTCCGGATGTTACATCATAGTTCTCTTTTGCTGTATTGATAGCATGCTCCATAAGTGGGGCAGCTGCCGGTGACCAGCAAATTGTGAAAATTCTGACATTACGTTCAAAGCAATGACGAAGTACAGAAACTTCCATCGGAAATAACTCAGGCATTGTTGAAGCATCATGCGAGAATGACAACAATACCGCTTTGGTTGGATCTCCCGCAAATGAATCTATTTTACGATAGATATTTTCGGTAGTTTCAGATGTGAATGTTGGCGAATTAAAAGGAATTACCAACGGAATAATAATTGAAAGCGCTACCATCAAATAGATGTAACGACGATCTAGTTTTTGCATCTTATCAAAGAAGGCAATAATTTTTCCATTCATCTTTAGTCACCTCCACCCAGATAAGTTCTCTCGATTCCAAGCAAGATTTTTAATGATGTAGCTGTCATTCCCAGACCAACCCCAATCATAATTGCTCGTTTTGAAGCAAGATTTGGAACATTAAGGATCCATTTAGAAGAAATTGGAATCCATTTTGAAATCATTGTGCCAAGTGGTACTTGTCCCAGCATCACGATGATTGCTGCAACAAGAAGCACTGTAGCTTCCGGTGAACGGGCACGGAAAGCTTTGTAAGCTGCCGATGCAATGTAGAATGCCAGTAAAGCAAACATAGTAGAACTCATTGGCATCTGTATATTTTTGAAAATCCACATATAAGGAGTTCCGGCTTGTGTGCCCCAGATAAATCCGGTGAGAGCGGTGAATATCAATCCGGCAAGAGTAACAATACTATATTGCCAGTTTGGTGCTTTGTAAGATATCTTCTTTCCATGAACCATGAAAAGACTCATAATTCCAAGAACTACTGCGAATGGTGAAATTGCTTTCATCCAATCTTGGAACCAAGTTAAGAAATCTTGTGAAATCGTATGAGGGATAAATGAATGTGCCACAAACATAAATCCCAGAGTAATAACGATTATTAATGGTATTTGTCGTTTCATTAATCCTCCTATTTTTCAGGGAATGCGTTAATTAAGAATGTTGCATGTACAGTGGATAAAATTGATCCCACCACGATAAAAGCAAGAATGAGAAATTTAGTATAATCAACTGCTTTAAGTGTTCCTATTTGAAGTGGTTCTTTTGCCAAATATGCAGAAGCAGCATAAAGTTCTTCTCCAATAAGAGTGTAGTCACATGTTGTAATGAAGAATGGAATCTGAGTAACTGCATCTGTACCGGCAATCTGAATTGCTCCGGTTGCGGAACCATTTTCGGTCATAATAAGTGCTTCTGCCCAGAACATACCCATATAGAAGTTTGTTGCTGTTTTTTCACGAACCATTACACCGTTTACTCCGGCAACAAAGGCAAATTGAGATGTTGTGATAAAGAATACACTGTTTTTATCATGTGTATCGGGACGACCAGCTTCAAAATGAGCTTCTTTTACAATTTCCTGAGCGATTGGTAATACAATAAAATCACGAACAGGAACAAGAATTCTAGTATCATATTCAGCTGCTTTTTTCGCCACACGACCCAAAATCGAAAGTCCGGCCAAAGTAGCAACATCACTAATACCGGAAAGACCCGGAACAAACAAAATTGGTTTTCCCATCTCTGTTGCTCTACCAATAGCATTATCAATCTCTTCGATACCGGCAATTGGTCTTACATAAAGATTTTTCCCACGTTTAGCTTGAAAGATCATTATGAACACCAGCAAACCAAAAATTAAAGTAGCAATTAAGGCAGGAAGCTTATCTGAACTAAACCAGTTTGGGATTGGGAAAAAGTATGTTGTACCAAGACCCGGATAAAAAGCTCTAATTTCTTCTGTATATGGAAGTTTTGTTGCCATCTCTGAAGAGTAAGTTGAAGATTCTGAAAAATGAGCTTTTCCATCAGATCTAACCATCTTATACTCAAATGCTCTGTTTCCAATTTCTTTTACTTTCTTTAAGAACTTAACTCTAGCTTTATCATTATCAAATTCAGCAGCTTTTTTCAATATCTCGTTGTTTTTAATTATATCAATTTGACCTTGATAATAATCCATTGCACTTTGAAAGCCTGCTTTTTCTGCTTCAGTTTCAGCAGTAGCTATTTTTTCAGTATAGTTAGCTACTTCTTTTGAATATTTCTCAACAGCTTTATCCATCTCTGATTGATAAAGATTACTGCTAACAGAGGCAGATTTATCAGCATTCATTCTGATTGAAAAACTTGGATCTACATAAAGAAGACCTTTCTCTGCATCAAATTTACTAACGCCCTTATAATGAGGCATGTTGTAACTGATGTTATCAAAAAATTCTCTTTGTGAACCCATCATTTTCTTTGATAAACGCCACTCCTGACTTGAGAAATTGTTTTTATAAATCGAATAAGCATAATCATTTAATTTCTCACCATCAAGCATCAATTCACCTGGCATTAGAGACTTGGATTGCTCATCGAATACTAATTCTTGATCAAAAGTATAATTTTCATCGTCATCAACTTTTGTACGAATAGTAATTTTCATGAAAAGTTTTTCTTTTGGTTCAGGAAGGTTAAAAACTAATTTCTTATCTTGGTAATATTCGTTTACTGAATCGAGCTTATTACCATCTTCATCATAAAGATCAAAGTAGATAGTTTTAATATTTTTATATTTTGAATTTGAGAAAAAATCATAGTTAACCATGATTTCAGTTTTATCTTCATTCAAAAAAGATGTATTTGTTAAGAAAGCAACCGGCTTTTCCCAATAGATTCTATTATAATCACCTTTATCATCCGGTCTATCATTGATTTCCCAATATTCGGGAAGTGAAGGAAGATCTGATAAACTAATAATATCTGAATAAGCAATAGCTGAGAAAGTTTCATAACCGGCTCTATCTTGAAGTGAGAAAACAAAACCATAGTTTTCGATATTTTCAACATCAATTTGAGCATCGATATTTTCTCCCACAATCTTACCATCTTCAATATTTACAGAAGCAGTATTTACCGGATTATATGGATATCCGCAATATCTTTTGAAGATCAATTTTGCAGGATTTTCTTTGATAGTTGGTACAAATTCAGCTACTGTTTTATCAGTCATGCGATCAAGCATGTTTTTTTCAAGCTGCTTTTGTTCGGCAACATAAGTTTCAAATTTTGCTAGATCATTTTTTTTGATAAGATAGATGCTGTGATCTGTATTATCATCTGCAAAAGCAGCACGACTCCATTCAAATTGAAGACGATTTGCATCATTTACATAAGTAGCAAAAAATTTATCAATTTTTTCCGGTGAATTTTCTCGAGCAATACCAATTACCGGTTCTGCATATGGCATATATTTCCGAGATTCGGTTACAGCAAATACAGTATAATAATACTCTTTGTCAGCTAACAACTTTTTGTAAAGTCCGAAAAAATGTCTTAATTCTAAACCGGCATAAACATCTGTACCGCCATCGTCATTAGTGATCTCTACTTTTTTGTTTTTAAAATAGAAAGCATCCTCATTGATAACAGCAAGGATGTTGAAGTTTTTTAATTGAGGTCCTGTAATTGAAAGATCACGAGGGAAAGTTCCATAAAGTGGACTATCTTTCTCTTGTTGTTTCTCTTTTTTTAATTTAGCGGGACTTTCAAGACTTAAAAAACTGTTATAACTAGTATCGTAGAAAAATACTTCGTTACCAGCAACACCTGTTCTCACATTAACATCTACCTTGCCAATGTAGAATAAAGAATCTGCTGTAACACCGCGATAAACACGATATTCAATGATTCTTTTTTCTTTTGGTAAAGGTTTCCAGCTTAATACTAATCCACCACCATCATCATTCGGAACATCTTTTGCTTGTAACTCTTCAATGATATAATCATTTGGATTTACAGCAGCATTCGAATTAATTGGCAATAGTACGAAACAGAAAACTGCAAGCAGCATTAAACTACTTATTTTACCTAAGTTTAATTTCATAAACTACTCCTTTCTTAATATTAACTTTTCAAAATTTAATAATTATGTTTTCACAAAACATTTACTAGGTTATTTGTTGTCAATTGTAAAATGCTGTCATTTTTGTAAAGAATACTTAACTCAATATCGATTATTTATTTAATAAACAATTTAAATAAAATTATTTCACACAATATTTAGCAACATAACCAATTGGCTCAAAATGCGTTATCTAAAAGAAAGCGAAAAGCGGAAAGTTATTTAATTCTTGACCTGAATTACAACAGAAATGAATTAGTTTTGGTCAATTATATAAAGAATAGGAAAGGATTTTAATGATTAGTATAATAATTGCAGTATTTGTATTAGGATTGTTAGTAGCAGTCCACGAAGGCGGTCATTTCATTGCAGCCAAAATGATGGGTGTGGAGGTAGAAAAATTCTCCATTGGTTTTGGACCCAAGTTAGTTGCTTTTAGTAAAAACGGCACCGAATATAGAATCTCATTGATTCCACTAGGTGGATATTTGAAAATGAAAGATGAGAATCCCGGAGAAGAGATCACGGGAAGCTCGGAAGATGGTTCTTTTCAGACAAAAAAATGGTATCAGAGAGCATTTATCGCTGTGGCAGGACCTCTCGCAAACTTCATCTTTGCGATTTTCATTTTGTTCATCTCTTTTTGGGTTGGAAAAAGCTATCCTGATCAAGCTCCGATTGTGGGAAAGATAAATGAGAAGTTTGCTCAATATCTTCACCTAAATGATGAAATTATCCAAATAAATGATAACGACGTAATTGGCTGGAGTCAGATAATACAAAACACATCAGATGAAAAAGATGATCAACTTGTAATTATCCGCAATAATGAAAAGATAGATCTAATTATTCCAAACTTACAGAAAAATGATTGGACCAACGAAATCTTGCCCAAATTAGATGCTGTAGTGGGAGAAGCTTCGGTAGGATTTCCGGCATATCAAGCAGGAATATTACCCGAAGATATTATTTTGGCAATTGATGAAAATAAGGTAAAAGACTGGTATGAAATGCATGAGCTGATTGCGAATTCTACAAAAGATAAATTAACTTTTGAAATTCAACGTGGCGATAATGTATTTTCAAAAAGCATAAAATTACAAAAAAACATGCTTGATGATCGCAATATTATTGGAATTAACCCCAAAATATCGGTGCATATTGAAGAAAAATATAATATGCTTGAATCGGCCAAATATGGCGCAATCTCAGCAGTGAATTTTGTCCATTTATATTATGTAATGTTAGGTAAACTAATACTAGAACCATCCGAGCTAAAGAATAGTATTGGTGGCCCGGTAATGCTTTTTTCGATGAGCAAGCAGACAGCAACGCGAGGGTTAAGCGACATCTTGGGCTTTATTGGAGCGATTAGCTTAATCTTGATGGTGATGAATTTATTACCAATTCCAATCTTGGATGGTGGACAAATTTTCTTCTGTTTTATTGAAGGAATTATGCGAAAACCTCTATCTTTAAAAATTCAGCTCGCTTTGCAAAATATAGGATTTATTTTATTGATGTCATTGATGATATTTGCCTTTTGGAATGATTTCACCCGAATTTTCGAACGTAATCATTCCATCAAAAAGCAGGAAACAGAACAGATGATTGAAGATCTGATAAAAGATTAATAGGAAAAAATTAATGTTTGAATATACCTTAGAGGCAAAATGCGGAAACGCAAGAGCCGGAGTACTTAAAACTCCGCATGGCGAAATCAAAACTCCCATCTTTATGCCGGTGGGAACAAGAGGAAGCGTGAAAGCTGTTTCTCCTCGTGAACTAAATGAAATTAATGCCCAAATTATTTTGGGAAATACTTACCACCTTTACTTGCGCCCCGGACACAAGCTAATTGAAAAAGCCGGTGGATTGCACAAATTCATGGGTTGGGATAAACCAATTCTTACCGATAGCGGTGGCTTTCAGGTGATGAGTTTAGCCGGACTGAGAAAAATTACTGAAGAAGGCTGTAGATTCCAATCTCACATTGACGGTAGTTACCATATGTTTAGTCCCGAAAAAGTAATTGAGATCGAGAATGCTCTTGGAGCTGATATAATCATGAGCTTTGATGAATGCCCACCCTATCCGGCTACCAAAAAGTATGTTGCAGATTCACTGGCAAGAACATTGCGCTGGGCAAAACGTGGTAAAGACGCACATAAAAACCAAGAGAAACAAGCTCTTTTCGGTATTGTACAAGGTGGAGTTCACGAAGATTTAAGAGAAGAAAGCGCCAAAAAATTGATGGAAATGGACTTCCCCGGTTATTCTATTGGCGGTTTGGCTGTAGGTGAAATCAAGGAAGAGATGTATCGCATCACAAATTTCTTAAATCCTATATTACCGGTAAATAAGCCTCGTTATTTAATGGGAGTTGGAACTCCGATGAATCTTTTGGAAAATATCGGAAATGGTATAGATATGTTTGATTGTGTGATGCCAACGAGAAATGCTCGCAAAGGTACTGTTTTCACAATGAAAGGAAAACTCATTCTTAAATCCGCTCGCTATAAAGAAGACTTTACCCCGATAGATCCGGATTGCCAGTGTTATGCGTGCCAAAACTTTAGCCGAGCTTACATTAGACATCTGTTCAATGTGAATGAATTTCTAGCGCTTCGACTAGCCTCAATCCATAGTTTGCATTTTTATTTAGAGTTAGTAGGAAAAGCGCGTGAACATATTTTCGCCGGCACTTATGAAATCTTTAAAAACGAAATGGCAAAAGTACTGGATATAACCATAGACAGCTAAAGGAAAAATATGAAAAAAACGTTAATCTTAATAACGATAATATTTTTTGCCTGCTCTGCTTTTGCTGAAGAAAAAATTGCCAATAAAGCCTTAAAAGCTGCCGGATTGTCTTTGATAACTCCCGGAGGAGGCCAATTATATAATGGTAAATACACCAAATCCGCAGTTGTGTTTGCTCTTGAAAGCACCCTAATTGGTCTTTCGGCATATAATATTTCACAGTCCAATAAATGGTTTGATAATTATGAAACATCGAATTTAGAAACAGATTATGAGCAATATATCAAATATTATGATAATCAACAAAATTATCTTTTCTGGTTAGGATCGTTAATTTTCGTATCTGCGATTGATGCCTTTGTTGATGCTCATCTTAAAGATTATGAAAAAATGAAAAAAAATATTCATCTAAAATTTGAAGATAATGTAATGTTATTATCTGTTAAATTTTAAAAAAGTTGATTAATTAAGAAAATAATTGATGCTAATTTATCTAAAAAAAGAGGAATAATGAGAGAAAAATTTGTAATCGCAATAGATGGTCCGGCCGCATCCGGTAAAA
>DAOWES010000177.1 GCA_030638385.1 Candidatus Cloacimonadota bacterium
GCTGTGCGAATTACTCACCTTCCTTCTGGCGTAGTAGTAACCTGCCAAGATGAAAAATCTCAGTTAAAGAATAAAACTAAAGCGATGAAAGTTCTTCGAAGTAGATTATTGGATCACGAAATAGCAAAACATGAAGCAGAAATTTCCAAACAGAGAAAAGCTCAAGTAGGAACTGGCGATAGAAGTGCTAAAATTAGAACTTATAATTTCCCACAATCTCGTGTAACAGATCATAGAATTAATTTGACATCGTATAAATTGGATAATATTTTAGCGGGCGAACTTGAAGAATTCATCGATGCATTAAAACTTGCATATAAGAATGAGAAAGTAAATAATTAAAAAAGAACACCTAATTAGGATTATCTTATGCTAACATTATCGCTGATATTTATTATTATATTCTTTATCTTATCAGCCTTTTTCTCCGGTATTGAAACAGGCCTCACGTCTATCGATAGAATTAAATTGGAACAAGATATTTCTACCGATGGTAAACAGAAAAGAATCATGGAATTTTTAAAGAATCCGGATCGTATATTTGGGACAACGTTGTTTGGAACAAATATATCTTTGGTGATAATATCAACTCTATCAATGCTAATGATTGAGCATCTAAAAGAGAGAAAGATAGTCCACATATCAGAGCACAAAACCACGCTTATTATATCGTGTTTAGTGCTAATTTTTGCTGAGATTATCCCCAAAGCTCTTTTTAGAGATCATCCTAATAAATTGGTTGCGAAATATATCGCACCTCTAAAATTCTTTAGCATATTACTAAAGCCGTTTGTGAAATTTGTGGAAGCGCTAAATATTTTTTTGGCTAAATTATTTAAACTTAATGATCCTGATTCCTACCATTTAATTAGTCGCGAAGATATCTCATTTTTAGTTTCAGATACCAAAAATGAAATGCACGAAAAACAACGTGAGATGATTCAAGAAGCTTTGGAATTTGGAGATTTGAAAGCAGAAAATGTAATGATTCACCGTACGGAAATTGTCGCGTTTCAAAAAAATGCCAGAGTTGAAGAGATCATCGAAACGGCACGCAATAAAGGTTTCACAAGATTTCCGGTCTATAATGAAAACCTAGATGATATTATTGGAATTCTCATCATCTACGACTTACTTAAAGATCGTACCAAGAACTGTGCAGAAGATTACATGCGACACGCATTCATTATCCCCGAAACGATGAAAGTACATACTGTGCTTACCGAAATGCAAAAAAACAAAAAAAGTATGGCAATTGTGATAGATTCTTTTGGTGGAACTGCCGGAATTATCACAATTGAAGATATCTTGGAAGAAATTGTTGGTGAGATTGAAGATGAATATGATGTAACTGAATCTACTGCTGAGGTTCAAATTATTGATGAGAATACTTACATAATACTTGGATTCGTGGAAATTGACTTTCTAAATGACGAATATGAATTAAATTTGCCAATTGGAGATTATGAAACTGTTGCCGGCATGATTATCGATAAGCTTGCTCGAATCCCTCAAGTAAAAACTGTCCTGAAAATTGCTAATTGGGATATTGAAATTCTACAAGCTACAAATAATAAAATCTCAAAGCTAAAGTTCTCTAAACTGGATAAACACAAATAAAACAACAACCTATTTATCAAGGCAGTTTTGAACCAACAAAATTGCCTTTTTTCTTTGCCACTAGCGATTAACTATCATCCCAAACGTTTATCAAATTCATCTGTAAATATCAACGTTTAGCTACGTTCAAATTCAAATTGTGCACTATTAGATTTGAGGAAAAAGTAACCACAAAACAGTTTTCAGCTTTACAGATTTTCGTTTCATAAGAAATCTTCTCATATGAAAAAATCAATAAAATGTAATTATAAATTATTAGACTGCGGTGAGTTTGAAAAGTTAGAACAAATTGGAGAGACAATTTTTCGCCGACCTGCTCTTCAAGCTACTTGGAAGCGTAAACTTGCAACTGATATTTGGCAACAGTACCAGGCAAAATTTGATCAATATAAAAATAAATGGCAAGTTGAGCCGGAAATGAAACTACCGAATTTTAAATGTAATCATTTAACTTTTGAGCTTAAGCTCTCTCCAAACCGCCAAATTGGTATTTTTCCCGAACAATTTGCAAACTGGCAATGGCTACAAAAAACGATCTCACAGGCTAACCGTCCTTTGAATATATTAAACGGATTTGCCTACACAGGAACTTCCACCCTCTTTGCCTCTGCTGCCGGAACCTCAACCAATCCCACTTCCGTCACTCACATCGATGCCGCCTCCAGTAGTGTGAAATGGGCAAAACAAAACTGCCAACTTTCCCACCTGGAAAACAATCATATTCGCTGGTATATTGATGATATTATAAATTTTCTTACTCGAGAAGTTAAACGTGGAAATACTTACGATGGCATAATATTAGATCCTCCGGCTTTTGGTCGTGGCAAAAAAGGTGTTACTTGGAAGATAAGTAAAGATCTGCCCAAATTGATGCATTTAATTGATCAACTTCTTAGTGAAGATCCCGAATTTGTAATCTTAAGCTGCCATGATAAAAATTTTGGTAAACGCGAACTACGAAGTGAACTTTCCAAACTGCAAAACCTGAAAAATGGGAAAATCGAAACTTTAAACCTTACGATCAAATCTGCAAACGGTAATGATCTACCGGCTGGAGAATGTGCCAGATGGCAAAAGCACAAGTAACAAAAAACTAGAAAAAAGTATCTCATATTTTCTGTGTAAAAATATGATAAAATTTCCCCAAATATTAACGTTATTTTTTTTCAGGAAAGTGTTTGACGTAATAATCCAACGGATTACTCCGACACAAAAGTAAAGGAAATTAAAGGAGTTACTATGGAAGATATCCAAAAAGTTTCAGAACTATTTAATGAAAATTACATCATTACCTTAAATGCCAAAAACAAAAAAGAAGCGCTAAATGAGCTCATTAATATTATTAGTAAAAATGACAAAATCACCGATAAAAAGCGTTTCGAAAAAGAAATCTTCAAGCGTGAAAAGCTAATGAGTACGGGAATTGGCCTGGAAGTTGCAGTACCGCATGTTCGTCATAAAAGTATTAAAGATTTTGTAATTGCATTAGGCATTCAAAAAGATGGTATTGAATATGAATCGATCGATAGTAAACCTGTAAAATTAATATTTATGATCGGAGCTTCTGATACGCAAGATAAAGAGTATATCAAATTATTATCTCGCCTTGTCTTAAGATTAAAGAACAAAGATTTCATCAATAACGTACTAAACGCATCTACACCAAACGAAGTTTATCAAATAATAAAAGACACGAAGTAATAAATTATGGATTCATATTATCTTCTACTATTTTTGGGCGGCTCCATTCTCTTGGCCTTAATTTTAGCTAGAGGTGCAACCTTAGTAAAATCTCCTTTAATTGTTGGCTACATTATTGCCGGCGCACTATTGGGACCTGCTGTACTAAATCTGATAAGTAATCAGAATATAGTATCGATGGGTGTGATCAATACTATCACCCTCTCTTTCCTGGGATTTGGTATTGGCGGTGAATTGCGCTGGAGTGAACTAAAAAAGTTAGGAAAATCAATAGTTATAATTGTTCTTTTCGAAGCAACAGCGACTTTTCTCTTAGTAGGATTAGCAACAGGATTATTATTAAAAAGTGTTCCTTTGGGCTTAATATATGGAGCGCTTGCCTCTGCCACTGCTCCTGCCGGTACAGTCGATGTGATACGCCAATACAAAGCCAAAGGTAATCTTACCTCCACACTTTATGCAGTGATGGGATTGGATGACATCTATGCCCTACTTATCTACACGATCTCCATTCCGATTGCGATCATTCTCTTTGGAGGTTCCGGTGCCGATACTGCTATTGGTACAGCTCTGTTACATGCCGGATTAGAAGTATTACTTGCTGTGGGAATCGGCATAGTGGTCGGGTTCATCTTGGTGCTTGTAGGCAAACTCCTCCATGAACGTGTTTCTATGCTCCTTTTCACATTGGGAACGATCTTATTTAGTTGCGGTATTTCTGAAATGTTGGAAATTTCGCCAATTTTACTTAGCATGGCAGCCGGTATTGTGGCTGTGAATAAAAACAAATTGGTGGCCAATAAGATATTTAGTTCGTTAGGAGACTGGTCTCCACCTATCTATGTTTGGTTTTTCGTTCTCATCGGCACAAGGTTAGATTTTGGATTAATTTCCAAATATGCGCTACTTCTAGGCATCTATATTCTTAGCCGTTCTTTGGGGAAATGGGGTGGAGCTTTTATGGGTGCTAAACTTTCCGGCGCTCCCCAAAACACAGTTAAATACCTTGGCTTCACACTTCTCTCGCAAGCCGGTGTTGCCATCGGACTTGCTTTGGCTACTGCTGCTTCCCTAGAAAAAATAGGATTACATGTTCCCGCTCAACAGATTATGGGGGTGATGACGGCAACTACTTTTATAATAATGTTGGTAGGTCCTATAATGGCTAAAATGGCTCTATTCAAAGCGGGGGAAACCTATGTGGCAAAATAAAATAAACCTTTTTTATAAGGAGCAATAATAATGTATATGATTTTACAACTTAATCAAGATAAGTATCAAGATGATGTGCTGATGGCACTTACAGAAGCAGGTATAGAGGATACTGTTGTTATGGCGGCGGAAACCTTGGGGCATAAACTTCTATTTGATAATCCACTCTTTGCCGGTTTTAGAAAAACTATGGGTTCAGACAAAGGATATGCCAATGTAATCATGGCAATCGCCGAACAAGATCAAATAGATTTTATGATCGAAGAGCTGAAAAATGCCGGCATTGATCTAATTGAAGATAATATCGCCAAAATCATTTTATTACCGATTGCTAAAATATATTAGGAAAATATTTGCTATGGTTGGAAATATTTAGCTTTCAATCATAGCTCTATTATCCTTATAGAATAATTATTTACGTCTGTATAAACAAGTTATACCAAACGGGGGGATATATGGAACAACGAAAATTATTGAAAGCTGTAAAAGCAGAACTTGGTGGGGAAATCGATAAAACTCTTTATATCAGAGACAATGCCTTTCTCTGTTATGATTGTGATATCGACGGAACTTTCGTGAAACTGAAATTTATCTCAAACTCAGAGATCTCAATAGACCTGAACTACAAACCACCATTTTACATGGAGATTCATCCCCAAAACAAATTAATCCCCATACTATCAAAGTTTAAGCTATTTCCACATTTTGCTTTGGAAATTCCTTATTACATCAAATTTTTATCTGAAGAAAACAGAGAACAACTCCTCACCCCAAAACTCATCGATCTTCTAAAAGAGTTGGCTCCTTTTGCCTTGATCAAATTTACCCATAAAGAGCTTCGAATAATCAAAAACATTAATTCTACTACTACTCCCGAAGAGGTAATTAAGCTAATTCAAGATTTCCTGGAATTTGGAAAAATCTCTAGTAAATAAGCCCCTCTTTCGACTCATCCCCCAAACTCAGCGAATAAGGTGCTTCGACTCCAATGCTGTTTTAGTAAAAACTACGCATTCAACGGCTCAAGATGACAGTATCTGAGGACTTTAGGCTTTCTTACAAATCTTAGGAAGGTTGCAGGTGATGTTTTACAAAACACTTAATTATGCAAAATTCATATAAAATATATCTTAA
>DAOWES010000048.1 GCA_030638385.1 Candidatus Cloacimonadota bacterium
ATAAAAACTTCTTTCTTCAAAATCAGTTAATTTTTGTGCTATTATGGCTTGCCAAAGGATAGTTAATATCAATGTGGTGAAAGCTAATATTTGGGTTTTATAACGGGGCCAGAATTGTTCATTTTCCGTAAGTAGTTTAGTGTTTGGTAGTGGATGATTTGGAAAATAAAATGAAATCTTGGTTTTGCCGATGGTAAAGCTAGATCCTGATTCTATTTTACTGTGATGAACTTTCTGTTTCTTTTTTTTGCTATTTTTGATTAAGCCGTTAGTTGTATCTAGATCTTCTAAAATTAATTTTTCACCTTGGGTTAGTCTCAGATGATTCTTGCTGATATAATTATCTTCAATTATTAGATCATTATCGTATCCCCGTCCGATTGTGATAGTATTGTTGATAAAAGGTAATTTTACTATCTCTTTCTTGGATTTTGTTTCAATAATGATTATTATTTTTTCCATTCTATTTTCTCCAATAATCTGTGTGGGAATACTAAGGCATTTTCTTTGGAAATACCTTTTATGCGAATTTTTAGAATTAGACCTTTTTTCTGAAAATCAAGAGTTGTTGCTATCATGGCTACGTCATATAATTCTGGAAAATTTTTATATTGTCTTATCGCAAATATGGTTTTCCAGTTCATATCGTTATTAGATAGGAAATCGGAATGTGTAACCCATTCAGTAAGATTCTCCTCTTTTGCAAATGAAGAAGCTAATATTTCTTTAGCATAGCTTTGTAAGATATTGTAGAAATGGTAAGAAGAGACTTGGTCTGTATCTAGCCATAAATATTTTAAATAAATTTGTTCCATTTGAAGATCGCTATTTATATAAATTCTATCTTGAGTTTGAATGCCACTGATGGAGATATTATATAAGCTTTTTTTATCTATAGCTGTATTTCCCCAAGCCTTAAAATATTCAGCAGGAGATTTCACAATCATTGCATCTCCGAAAGGTTCTAAAGTCCATTCAGAATCTAGAGTCTCGCTCATAAATTCATTTTGAAATTCGAAAAGTTGAGCTCCGGCAATTTTAAAATAATTTTTTAAATCAATAGATTCACCATTTTGAACTCGTTCGAATAATTTTATTAGATATTTTACAGGAACCAAATAGCTAATTTGTTCTCCTTCTGAGGCAACATTTATTCCTACTACTTCACCCTCTATATTGATGGCAGCACCACCACTCATTCCCGGATTTATTGAACCACTAAAAAAAATACGTTCTGCTCTACGATTTCCCAATAGTCCATTATTTATGCCTTCTACTATTGAAAATCCAAGATCTTTAGGATTACCAAGCGAATAAATTTTTTGTCCTTTTTTCAGTGTTTGCGTAGAAAATTTCAGGAAGTCTGTATTCTTTTTGGAAGTTTTAAGAATAGATAAATCATGGATTATATCAAAATTGATAATTTCTAAATTCTCTTTTGTTTGATCATGGTTTATAAGTTCAAGTATAAATTTTTCAGGATATTCTAGTGCTTGCTGGATTACATGGTAATTTGTAGCAATATAGCCATCATCACTGATAAAGAAGCCTGTGCCAATCGAGATTTTTTCTCCGGATTGCTTTTCGATTACTCGAATTTGACTAATCTGTTTCCCATATTTACTAAACAATTTTTCGCTTTGGTCAATATCGATCTCTTTTGCGGAAAGCAATGATGTGATCAACAGAAATAATAAGATGATTTTTTTCACTATTTTTCTCCAATTTTTAATGAATGAATTAATATGATATTTTTTGAACACCTCAATGTCGCAAAATTATTATGAAAGTAAAGAGGGCAAGCAATAATCTATAAGTCCAATTTTCCTACTTTAAAATATCCAAAAGATTTTATGTGATTTTGGTAACTTTTCTTATGTACCAAGATATTTGCAGGCCGTTATTGCTTCCAGATAAAGGAGATATGCTGTTTCTAGCAATCGGCATGATGGTCTGCTGAAAAAATATTTGACAATTAAGAAAGTCTGATTAAATTGTCGTTGAGTTTAGCAGAGAAAATCAACGAGTGCTAAAGGAAAGGTAGCAATATGAAGAAAAGTGAAATTAGAAAAAACAATGTTCTTAAATGTTTGGTCGAAGAATATATCGAGTCGGTTGAACCTGTTTCATCGGGTTTGATTTGTGATAAATATATCACAGATGCCTCTTCTGCGACAATCAGAATAGATCTTTCAAAACTGGAGAAAGCAAATCTGATCTATCAAGCACATGCTTCTGCCGGGAGAGTTCCCACTATTCAGGGATATCGTAAATATTTGGAAATCATTAAAACAGATATTGATAATACTCATTATGATAAAGGCAATCTTCTGCGAGGGATTTTGGCGAAAAATTATAAAGATACACCTTTGGCGCTTCATTACGTTATGCAGCTTTTAGCCAAAGAGACAGATCAATTAAGCTTTGTGGCAGAACCGGAAATTTCTTATGGATATTTAGAAAAATTAGATGTCTTTAAGATTGCTAATGATAAGCTGATTTTTGTTATCTCTTTAGATAGTGGTTTGGATAAGACAGTAATTCTTAAGTGCGATTATGGTATTAGCGAGCAGCAATTAAAGGCAATTGTTCGATATATCAATGATGAATTGGTTGGCTATCGTATTTATGACATTCAAAATAAAATCTTGGATGGTCTGGTTGAAAATCTTACTTTTGAAAATAATGTTTTAAAACTTTTTTTAGAAGAATTACAAAATGCTCTTGTCGAAATTAGCAGCTATTATATCCATTTTGATGGTAATATTAGCTTTTTGGAGCAACCTGAATTTAATGAGAAAAGTTCCATCCTGACATTTTTAGGATTTATTCAACGTCAGGATCATTTAGTGAACTTGATGCAGCAATATGAAGATAAATGTAATATTCATATTATGATGGGAGAGGAATTAGGTCAGCCGGAATTGGCAAATTACACGCTGATTTTTGCTCGATATGAGATTTTTGGAGTTCCGGGTTATTTGGGTGTAATTGGTCCCAATCGGATGGATTATAAAAAGAATATCGCTATAATTCGAGATGTGGCAAATATTATTACAGAGACAACCAGAAAAGGTGTTCTGACGATTAAATAAATATCTATAAGATAGAGGAAATTATAATGAAGAAAAATATCGAAAAAGAAGAAGTTTTGGAAAATGAGGAAGTTGCGGAAGAGGTAACTTCTGAAAAAGAAGAGAAAACAGAATTAACTTTAGAAGAAAAATATGAGCAGTTAGTGTTAGAAAATGCAAAGCTAAATGATAAGATGATACGCCGCGCCGCCGAATTTGAGAATTTTCGTCGTAGAAACGCAAGCGATAAATCAAATTGGATAAAGAATGCCACAGAACGTTTAGTTTTGGAAATATGCGATGTAGTAGATAATTTTGAGCGTGCTTTGCATCCGGATTTAAAACAATCAGATCCCCAAGCGTTCAAAAAGGGTATTGAACTTATCTATCAACAATTAGAAAACGTGCTTTCAAAGGAAGGTGTGAAAAAGATCGAATCAAAAGAGCTGGAATTTGATCCAAACATGCACGAAGCGATGGCACATATTCCCTCCGATTTCGAAGAGAACATGATCGTTGCTGTAATTCAGAATGGCTATATGATGAATCATAAAATTATCAGACCAGCTAGAGTCGCAGTCTCAAATGGGCAGAAATTGCCACAAACAAAGAAAGAAAATAAAAACAAATAGTACCGCATATTTGCGGGATAGGAGAAATTATGAGTAAAATAATCGGAATTGACTTAGGAACAACAAATTCTTGCGTAAGTGTAATGGAAGGTGGAAAAGCCACAGTTATCCAAAATGCAGAAGGTGCACGCACAACTCCTTCAATCGTAGCTTTCACAAAAAATCATGACCGTTTAGTAGGCCAGCTTGCTAAGCGTCAATCTGTTACTAATCCAATCAATACAATTCAGTCTATTAAGCGTTTTATGGGACGCCAGTTAAATGAAGTTGGATCAGAAATGCATACAGTAAATTACAAAGTAGTTGGTGGAAAATTTGGTGAAGCTGCCGTACACATTGATGTAGAAAAGAAAGATTTCACTCCTCAAGAGATTTCAGCTATGGTTTTGATAAAGATGAAAGAGACAGCTGAAGCGCATTTGGGAATGGAAGTAAAAGAAGCAGTAGTAACAGTGCCGGCTTATTTCAATGATGCTCAGAGACAGGCAACCAAAGATGCAGGTAAAGTTGCCGGCTTAGAAGTTAAAAGAATTATCAATGAGCCTACAGCAGCAGCTTTGGCTTATGGACTTGATAGTAAAAAGGAAGAGAAAGTAGCTGTTTACGACCTTGGTGGAGGAACATTTGATATCTCTATTTTGGAAGTTGCCGAAGGTGTAGTTGAAGTTCTTTCTACAAACGGCGATACTCACCTCGGTGGAGATGACTTTGATCAAATGATTATGGAATGGATTCTTAAAGAATTCAAAAAACAAGAAGGTTTAGATATTTCTAAAGATGCAATGGCAATGCAAAGGATTCGTGAAGCAGCAGAAAAGACTAAAATCGAGCTTTCCGGAACTCAAACATCTAATATCAACTTACCATTTATCACAGCAGATGCTACCGGGCCAAAACATTTAAATCTTGATCTCTCTTTAGCTGAATTTAATAGAATGACCGAAGCACTTGTTCGTCGCTCTATCGAGCCTTGTAAACTTGCTTTGAAAGATGCTAAACTTAGCATTGGTGATATTGATGAAATCCTTTTAGTAGGTGGAAGTACAAGAATTCCTGCAGTTCAGCAAGCAGTAGAAAAGTTCTTCGGTAAAAAAACAAATAAAAGTGTGAATCCGGATGAAGTTGTATCTTTGGGTGCGGCTATTCAAGGTGGAATTCTCTCAGGTGACGAAGATCTAAATGACATTCTTCTTCTCGATGTAACTCCTCTTTCTTTGGGAATCGAAACTCTTGGTGGTGTGATGACTCCGCTTATTGAGCGTAACACAACTATTCCTACTAAAAAGAGCCAAACATTTAGTACTGCTGCCGATAATCAGTCTGCAGTGTCTATTCACGCATTACAAGGTGAGCGTGGGATGGCTAGTGATAACAGAACTTTAGGAAGATTTGATCTTACCGATATCCCGGCAGCTCCTCGCGGAATTCCTCAAATTGAAGTAACTTTTGATATTGATGCAAACGGAATTTTGCATGTTCATGCAAAAGATAAAGGAACAGGAAAAGAGCACTCTATCAAAATCGAAAGAACAGGTTCATTGGATGAAACTGAAATCGAAAGAATGGTTAAAGATGCAGAAGCTCATGCTGAGGAAGATAAAGCAAAGAAAGATTCTATCACAGCTCGCAATGAACTTGATGGTCTCATTTTCTCTACAGAAAAGAGCCTTACAGAATATGCTGATAAACTTTCTGATGAAGAGAAAAAGAATGTTGAAGAAGCTATTCAGGAAGCAAAAGATAAGATGGAAAAAGCTAGCACAAAAGATGAGTATGAAGCTATTCGTGATGATTTGGCAAAAAAAGCTCAGAAGATCGGTGAAATTGTCTATGCAGAGATGCAAAAAGAACAACAAGCTCAAGGCGGAGCTGCTCCCGATATGCAAGGAGCAGGTGATGCTAGCAAAGATAATGACGATAGCGAAGACGATGGTGCAGTAGATGCCGACTTCGAAGTTGTTGACGACTAAAATAAGTACTAATTGATATAAAGCTAAGATTCAGGATCGTGTAGATCGGTCCTGGATCTATCTTTTATTAATAATAGGGAATTAATATGGCAAAAAGAGATTTTTATGAAGTTTTGGGTGTAGATAAGTCTGCTAGCGAAAGCGAGATTAAAAAAGCATATCGTAAGCTTGCGATGAAATATCATCCGGACAAGAATAATGATGATAAAGAAGCAGAAGAGAAATTTAAAGAAGCATCAGAAGCGTATGAAGTGTTAAGTGATAAAGATAAAAAGCAACGTTATGACCAGTATGGGCATGCAGGCATGGAAGGAGCTTTTGGTGGTCATGGCTTTACTTGGGATGATTTTACGCACGCAGGAGATTTTTCCGATGATGGCTTCGGTGGAATTTTTGAACATCTTTTTGGGGGCTCTTTTAGTGGAAGAAGAGGCTCATCAAGACAACGTAATCGTGGAGAGGATCTGCAAATTTCACTTTCATTAAGTTTGGAAGAAGTTAATACCGGAATAGAGAAAAAAAGTAAGATTGGTGTTAAAGATAGTTGTGATGCTTGTAATGGCACTGGTAGCGAAGATGGTAATGTGAAAACATGTACACAATGTCATGGCTCGGGCAGAGTAATGCAAATGACTCGCTCTTTATTTGGACAAATGCAAACAGCGGTGGTTTGCCCTACCTGTCATGGTGAAGGTAAAGTTATAAAAAATCGCTGTAAAAAATGTAGTGGTGAAGGAAGAGTTTCAACACATAAAACCATTAATGTGAAAATTCCTGCCGGTATTCAAGAAGGTCAATATATCAGACTTCGAGGAGAAGGCAATAGAGGACTTAATGGTGGCACTAATGGCGATATCTTAGTTCATGTGAAAGAGAAAGAACATGATATCTTTAAGCGTCAAGAAGCCGATTTGATTTGCGAATTTCCAATTAGCTTTTCTCAAGCAGGGCTGGGAGCAGAAATCAAATGTCCTACTCTGGGTGGGAAAGTGAAAATAAAGGTGCCTGCCGGAACTCAATCTGGTAAGGTCTTCCGTTTACGTTCACAAGGTTTACCACATGTAAATAGTACCTATAGGGGTGACCTTTATGTGAAAGTGATTGTGATAACTCCTACTAAATTAAATAGTACTGAAAGGGAATTGCTCAGTAAATTAGCCGAATTTGATGAAGATAAAAAATTTTATCCCAGCAAAGGTTTCTTTAATAAACTGAGGCACTTCTTTGCATAGATTTGAAGAAGTAGAATAGAAAAATATTCTAGTACATTAAGATGAAGGCG
This sequence comes from Candidatus Cloacimonadota bacterium, assembly GCA_030638385.1. Taxonomy (GTDB): domain Bacteria; phylum Cloacimonadota; class Cloacimonadia; order Cloacimonadales; family TCS61; genus DAOWES01. Next base: position 6,959 of record DAOWES010000048.1, read on the forward strand.
GCAATGTTTTGTCGCCTTTCTTTGTAACTAATTTAGATCTCGCTTTCGCTCGCGTTTCACTTTTTGCCTAAGCACCCACATTGGGAATATAATATCTGCAAAAGCTTCTGCTTCTAAATTTTTCTCGACCTCAATGATTTCATTTGACCATAAATATTTAAAATATAATTTCACGACAAATATATTTTTTAGGAAGGAAATAATGCCCTGCTTTTATGTACCAAATTTATCGGAAGATACTATTGAATTAATAATTAGTGGAGATGAATATCATCATATTTGTAACGTGTTTAGAAAAAAAATTGGTGATGAAATTTTACTTACAAGTGGTACCGGATTGTTGGCGGACGCTACGATTATTGAACAGAACAAAAAAAATCTTAAAATGCAAATTAATAATATTGTTAAACGAACCCGTTCGCATCCTACTATCTCGGTAGCTGTTCCATTATTAAAAAACAAACATGATAACCTCATTATTGAGAAGCTCTCGGAACTGGGAGTAAAAGATTTTTATCCAATTACAACTGAACGCACTGTTCGGAAAGCGTCTAAAAATACAACCGAAAAATTTGAAAAAGTAGCTATTGCAGCCATCAAGCAATGTGATAATGCTTTTGTCCCAAAGATACATTCAGTTTATAGTTTACCGGAGTTATTAACAAAATTAAAAGAGAAAAATATTACACCGATTGCAGCATTTGAGATTGGAGAACATAAACTTATTGCTGATGTTGCAGATGCAAATAGTTCTGTTTGTTTAATTATTGGTCCCGAAGGTGGCTTTGAAGCTAGCGAGATGCAGATGATGCTTGCCGAGGAAGTGAAGCCGGTTTCTTTGGGAAATCATATTGTTAGAGCGGAAACTGCTGCTATTATGGCTGTTTCGCAACTTTTGGGAATATATCTAAAAGCAAATTCAGAATATTATTAATCTCAATCGAGATGGTTGGAAAATTAATAAATTGACATGAGCTTTTGTGGATCAATTATGTGGAATGAGTTCAAAATAATGCAAATTCCAAGGAGGGAAATATGACTGAAGTTAATGTAAGTAAGAAAGTTCAAGAAGCTGTAGTAAAAGCCATTCATGCAGGCGAAGATGTGGCAAAAGCAATCAGTAGTGCGACAAAAGAGATTATTGCAACATCCAAAGATGAAGAATTAGAGACTAAAGAGAAAGTTCAGAAACTTGCCAAAGAAGCTTTGGAAGGCGCAAAACAAGGATTTGAAAAAGCAAAACCTTCCGCAGAAGAATTTGCCAAGAAAGCATCTGTTACTATTGGAAAGTCTTTTAAAGAATATACACCTAAAGTAGCAAAATTTGTGAAAGATGTTTTCGAAGGTGTGTTCGATGGTGCCAAAGAAGTGATTGATGAAAAGAAAAGCAGTAAGTGTTGTGATGATTGTGATTGCGATGATGAATAGCTAAAACAATTAACCGATTGCCCTGGGATTAATTATTTCGGGGCTTTTTTTATAAAAAAAAAGAGCCTTTCTCATTTGAAAAAGGCTCTTTTATGTATATCAAGCAATCTGTTTAGTCTTCAATAACTTCCACATTTGCTCTAGGAATTACTATCTTTTTACCATTGTTAAGTTCTGCTTCCAAAATACGAACCATTGTTTCAGATTCCACTTTGGTAAGAGATTCCGGTAAAGCGGTAATTTTTCCGATTTCTCCAAAGTTTGGCTGACGAATGATACGGATGTTAGAACCAATCTCCAAAGTAGCCATTGTTGCTTCTTCTGCGACCAATTCTTTTTCATCAAATGGAATTGGAATGATGATTTCAGGTCTCATTACTCCGGCACGAATTTGAGTTTTTCCGTGCATAGAAGCTTTCTTGCCTTCGAAATCTTTTAGAAGATTAAAAGTAGTGTTAGCCATCTTAATCTCACCAAAACCCTCTGTACATACAATGGTAATGCCGATTTTTTCATGACCGGTAATTGCTACGCCAATGTTGTAGCCGAGTAATTTTTTCAAATCACGGTCATCTATTCCGCCGGTAATGATTCCGTTAGCACCAACTTTTATTGCTTTATTGATCAAATCAAGAGTTGCCATTGCTCCGGTAACGATGAGCTTTCCTTTGCAGGAATCATCTACTTGCTCTGGTGTAGCAATGTCAGTAGCATCTTTAGCCAGTACTTTGATCTCTCCGGTTGTTTCACCGGCGATACCAAAAATTCCTTGAACGTAAGCAGATTTATTTTCGATTACCACGCCTTCGTTTTCTACAACGTCTATCACAATGCCATCGATAAAGGCTTTAATCTGAACCGGAATACGTGGTTCACGCAATAACATTTGGCCGGTAATTTTGGAAATACTTTCAATCTCTCCGTCAATTGGAGATTTGATTGCAGTTTTAAATAATCCAAAGAATCCTTTTGTTTCAGCTATCATTTGTCCTTTTTGAATCTCATCACCAGCTTTTACTTTGATGAATTGATTAACCATGTTAGGTTGAACGCCAAGTTTATTTGCTAAGTTAAAAGGAACAACTTTACCCGGGAGACGAGTTTCAGCTACTAATGTATCTGCATTTACTTTGTCGCCTTTTTTAACTAAAACGTTACCCTTCAAAGGAAGAATTCTGTCTTTTCTTAATACTATACTTTTGGTTACGGTTAACCCTGGTGAATATGCTTGAGCCATAATTTCCTCCTAATTTAATATCTCTTCCGGATAAGCTTTTAATTCTTTCATCCATTTTTTCAATAATGGAACTCTTTCAGAAGCATCTGTCGGTAAAGTAAATGGTCGTCTTCCGCGAGTATCTAAGATGATACCAACTACACCACCAGTAAGTTCTGTTTCTAAAACTTGGTTCTTTCCATTGCCAAGGTCTAAGCCTTTACCAGGAGTAAGAACAGCTTTTGCTTTTTCTCCGACTCCCAAAGGAATCAAGCGCATTTCGCCAAACTTGATCTCTTCTTCAAATTTTTCACCATTTGGAAG
>DAOWES010000149.1 GCA_030638385.1 Candidatus Cloacimonadota bacterium
AATCTGAAAAGCTGGTCTTTCAAGAGCTTTTTTCAAAATCGCAGCACCAACTTTTTCCTCATGTGTTATCAATTCCATTTCATCAATTGCTTTTGCAGCGTGAATAAGAGTAGTTCCACCACCGGAAACAATTCCCTCTTCCACAGCAGCACGAGTAGCATGAAGAGCATCATCAACACGATGTTTCTTCTCTTTCATCTCAGTTTCAGTAGCTGCTCCAATTCTAATTACAGCAACACCACTAGAAAGCTTTGCCAATCTTTCTTGTAATTTTTCGCGATCGTAATCAGAGGAAGTTTCATTAATTTGATATTTAATCTGAGCTATTCTAGCAGCCAAGTTCTCTTCATTACCGGCACCTTCTCTGATAATTGTATTTTCCTTTTCTATAATAACTTTTTTAGCTGTCCCTAAATCTTCTAAAGTTGTAGATTCCAAGCTTCGCCCCATCTCTTCAGAAATAACAGTCCCGCCGGTAAGAATGGCAATATCTTCCATCATTGCTTTTCGTCTATCACCAAAACCGGGAGCTTTCACTGCAACAATATTTAATGTCCCACGAAGTTTATTCACAACCAAGGTAGCCAATGCTTCACCTTCGATATCCTCTGCAATAATCAATAATGGTTTTCCTGTTTGAGCAGCTTCTTGAAGAATTGGAAGCAAATCTTTCATAGCACTAATTTTTTTATCATAAAGTAAGATATTCGGACTATCAAATTCTGCAATCATCTTATCGGCATCTGTTACAAAATATGGAGAAAGATACCCACGATCGAACTGCATACCTTCTACTTTTTCCAAAGATGTAGTAATTGACTTTGCCTCTTCCACATTGATAATACCTTCTTTACCAACTGTCTCCATAGCTTCAGCAATATATTTACCAATTTCAGGATCATTATTGGCAGAAATTGTAGCGATCTGCTCAATCTCACTTGAATTATTAATCTCTTTGCTTGCCTGATGAATTCTAGCAATTACAGCTTTTCCGGCTTTATCCAAACCTCTTTTGAGATACATTGGATTCACTCCCGCAGTTACATGTTTCAGTCCTTCATCAATTATAGCTTGAACCAAAATCGTTGCTGTAGTTGTTCCATCACCGGCATTATCATGAGTCTTTTCAGCCACTTCCTTGCAAAGCTGAGCACCCATATTTTCAAATACATCTTCTAATTCAATCTCTTTTGCAATTGTCACACCATCATTTGTAATTATTGGTGAACCAAAGGATTGATCCAATACCACGTTTCTACCACGTGGTCCCAAAGTAACTTTCACCGCATTAGCAAGTTTATCTACCCCGATTTTTAATGCATTACGTGAATCGTGACTGAATTTCATTTGTTTAGCCATAGCTAGCCTCCTATTCTATAGATTATTGTTTATTTCTTCTTTTAGCAACCGCTTGCCTAGAGTGCTAAAAAGTATCCGCAAATAAATCTGTCAAAGAATTTATTCTAACATTTATTTAAGCAATAGAACCTTCCTAAAAATGAATTCTAAAAGATCCTTCATAACAACATTCAGCAATAACAATAAAACTTCACATTAAATCTATTATTATGAAATAATAGTTGCACAAATAAACTTATAAATAGATTTCGTGTAAAAGAACATTGAATGGCTAAACTCTTGTAATAAAATTATCTGCAACACCTTGGAGGATTTTCATGAAAAAATATATCAGTTTTTTTGTTTTAATATTTATAATTTCATCACTTTCAGCAAGACCAAGATGCGACCGAATGCGACCATTGGAAAAATATCCATATCCAAATTACGAAATCACACGTGCAGATTCTGCGCATGGATTTGATATTTTAAATTACGATATCAGCATAACAATTGATGACGCTAATGAACAAATCACAGGATGCGTAATCACCACAGTGAAAGCTGAGGAAAATTTAACTGAAATCGACTATGAGTTAGAAAGCTTAAACGTTGAAAACATATTAGTTAATGGTGCTCTTGCTGACTACACATTTTCAGATGGCATCATCAATATCAGTTTGGAAGAGATCCAAACTGGTGACATTTTTGAAACCTCCGTTTTCTATTCCGGATCTCCGACAATCTGCACCAATCCCTATCCACTAGGAATGTTCTTTTTCGAAGAAGGAATTTACACAATTTCAGACCCAAATGCTTCGCGCTATTGGTGGCCTGGCTATGACCATCCTTGGGATAAAGCTGAAGTGGATCTTCATATTACTGTCCGAGAAGATTGGGAAGTTGCCAGTAACGGCATTCGCACAGAAATCACAACAAACCCCAACAACACACGTACACATCACTGGGATGGTTCAAATCCGATGGCTACATATTTAGTTAGTATTGTCACTCGAGATTTTTCCGAATTAAATGACATGTACAACGATATTCCAATTCACAATTTCGTCTATCCATCACATGAAGCAAATGCTTTGGAAGATTTTTCCAATTTGCCATTTATGATGGAAACATATAACCAACTTTATGGAGAATATCCATTTGAGAAATATGGCAATGCTGTCACAGACTTATCTACCTATGCCGCAATGGAACATCAAACAATGACTACGCTCTCTAGCTACATGATTGATGGTGAACATTCTTATGAAACACTCATTGCCCATGAACTTGCACACCAATGGTTTGGAAATTGCCTCACTTGCCTTACATGGAAAGACATCTGGCTTGCAGAAGGTTTTGCGACTTACTCAGAAGCGCTATATATGGAACATTGGCAAGGATTCGATGAGATGATTAATTATGTAAAATCGGACATCCAAAATTATTATAAAAACTGGGCAGGGAACAAGGCCTACACCACCTATAACCCTCCTTACAGCAGTATATTTAATCCCTCCACTTACGAAAAACCTGCTTCGGTTTTACACATGTTAAGATTATTAGTAGGAAATGAAACGTTCTTTGAAATATTACAAACATATTTCCAAACATATAAGCACGGAAATGTCATCACGGAAGATTTTATTGAAATAGCTGAAAACATAAGCAAACTAGATCTCCAGCAATTTTTCCAACAATGGATTTACGAAGCAGGACTTCCCCAAATTGATTATATGTGTTTCGTAAGCAACGATCCGGCCACTCCTCAAATTATTACTTATGCAAAATCAAACTGCGTGAACGCAGACACTGACTTCTATATTTCTGCACCGCTTCATCTTAATTATGAAGCCACCTACGATTCTATATTAGTAGAAGTGGGGCCGGAAATCACCCAGACAATTTCTGACATCATCTCCATAAATTACGAATCAATTGAATTTGATCCGAATAGTTGGATATTAAATCGTGGATACAAAAACCATACTACAAAAATAAATAATGCTTTTGCCTCAGATGGAAATGTTCTAATTTTTTGGAATAATATTTGGGAAAATGTAGAAATCGATGGTTTTAATCTTTATAGAAGTTTCAGCGAAAATGGACAGTATGAGAAAATCAACCAAGAGTTAATTACAACCACACACTACGAAGACAACTCCGTGGAGAATAATCAAACATATTATTATCGACTAAAAGCAGTAAAAGATGCTATCTTTGAAACTCCTTTTTCCGATGCATTTGCAACTACCCCAACAAATTTCCCGATGGATCAAGGAATTCTAGTAATAGATGAAACAAAAGATAAAGATGGAACACCCGGAAATCCTACAGATGAGATGATTGATGAGTTTTATGCAGAAATACTAGGTGTTAATTTTGATAGTTTTGATTACGCCGAGCACGAATCTATTAGCTTAGAGCAACTTGCAAATTATTCCACAATCATCTGGCATGACGATGATATCATTTCTCACAACATTGCAGATAACATTAATAATTTAGGATGCTATTTATTAGCAGG
>DAOWES010000137.1 GCA_030638385.1 Candidatus Cloacimonadota bacterium
AATTCAGATTGTATTTGACGATACTCTTGAAAATTTTGAACACATAAAAAAGTTCAAAATAGCTTCTGCCTTGGTTATCGAAGGAAAATTTGAGATAACTCCTGACGCAAAGCAACCTTTTGAAATAAAGGCGACTAACATAATTTTAGATGCAGACAGCGATGCTGATTATCCATTACAAAAAAAACGTCATACTTTCGAGTATCTGAGAACAATTTCTCATTTACGCCCCAGATCAAACGCTTTCTCGGCAGTGTTTAGAGTACGCTCATTGGCCGCATATGCCATTCATAAATTCTTCCAAGATAAAGGCTTTGTTTATACGCAAACTCCCATTATCACCGGAAGTGATTGCGAAGGCGCAGGTGAAATGTTTCACGTCTCCACCATTGGCTTTGATAATATTCCACGCACAGATGAAGGTGCTGTAGATTATAAAAAAGATTTCTTTGGAAAAGAGACTAACTTAACCGTTAGTGGTCAATTAGCAGCAGAAGCGTATGCTATGGCCTTCCGAAATGTATATACTTTTGGCCCTACATTCAGAGCAGAGAACAGCAATACAGCTCGTCATGCTGCCGAATTTTGGATGATTGAACCAGAAATTGCTTTTGCCGATATCCATGATGATATGGATTTGGCAGAAGAGATGATGAAATTTATCATCCAATATATTTTGGAAAATGCTCCTGAGGAGATAGACTTTTTCAACCGTTTTATAGACAAAGGCTTACTTGAAAGATTGAATCATGTACTCAATTCTGAATTTACTAGAATCACTTACACAGAAGCTGTGGAAATATTACAAAAAGCAGATAAAAAGTTTGAATACCCTATTGAATGGGGAATTGATCTTCAAACTGAACACGAGAGATATATCACCGAAGAGCACTTTAATAAGCCGGTGTTTGTAACAGATTATCCAAAAGATATCAAAGCTTTCTATATGAGATTGAATGATGATGGAAAAACTGTAGCAGCGATGGATCTCTTGGTGCCCGGTGTTGGCGAAATAATAGGTGGAAGTCAGCGTGAAGAAAGATTGGATAAATTAGAAAAGCGCATTAAAGATATGGGCTTGAATAAAGATGATTATTGGTGGTATTTGGAATTAAGAAAATATGGTGGAACCAAACACGCCGGATATGGCCTTGGTTTTGAACGAGCCATCATGTATCTTACCGGTATGCAAAATATCAGAGACGTGATCTCGTTTCCAAGAACTGCGAAATCTGCAGATTTTTAATAATATCGGGGTACTGAAAAGTACCCCTTTTTTTTTCATCACTAATAAAAAGTACAGGATTATTTTGACCATCATACTCAATAAGCCCGCCATAATTAACATCTGTTTCCTCTCGCCAGCGCACTATGTCACTATAGTGTCCGATATATCCACCATCCTTAAATGACTTAGTTATAAGGTGGCCCTCACTTATTTTGTAATAATCATACAAAGGAGTATTTGCACTAAGGGGAGCCAAAAAAAATATAACTATTATCAGTATAATCCATTTATTCATTTTGTCACCTCTTCTTTAAATTGAATAACTGACATCTCCAGATGAGTTCTTAATGTCTTGTATGGGAGAGACTTACCATCCTCAATGAAAAGTAGATTTTCAATTTTTACTGATAGTGACTCTTTACGACGAGCAAGAAAGATATTGTCAAAAGCATATTTCTTTTTTTGGACATAATTGCTTGCATCTATTTCATATGCAACATTTGCATTAAGAAAAGCGAGTACCGGTGTAGAATTTTTGATAAAAGTAAATCTTTGAGATATTGGATAACTATAGTTAATTCTTACCAAGTATTGTTTCCCTTCTTCTAATTTCCACTGTGACATAAGACCTCCGCCGGAAGCGTAAATAGTCTTATCTGGGAAGTTAGAACCAATAGGGTCTAATATTTCTAATTTTGCACAAAAAGAGAATGAGGATTTGTTGGGTACAGTAAAAACCTCAGATTCCAGGACTTTCACTTTCGCCCATATTGTAGGTGTCGTATAATAGAATAAATCAATTTCAGGATACTTACCAACTAACGACTCTTTAATTATAGAATTGATTCGGTTTACGCTAGGAACTCTGTTGCCAGAACGATTATTGATTTGTTCATTTGTATACATTGATTTTTCATTGATGTTTTCAGATGAAAAATAACTTTTCCTGAGGATATCCCTATCATAATTGAGAGCTAAATATTCACAATAATACTCCGGGATACTATTCATTGCAAGCCAACTGAGATAAAAATAGCGCTTTCTTTGTGTTTCAGGCATATTAGAAATATATTTCTTAATATCATTATTTGTTCCTTTTCTTGTCTTTTCTACTGCATCATAATAAAACTCGAACAATTCATCCAGTTCCTTCGGATAATCTTCCGGTAATTCGAAATAGATCAACTTTTGGGGCATATATTTCTCTCGGTCAACTTCTTCGGCTTGTATGATACTAAATATTGTTAATAATAAAAGTAACATTAATAAAATCTTTTTCACTTTTTTCTCCTCATTTATACGCTAAGCTAAAATATCATAGTTTGTCAATTCTGTAACCCAACTACTTTCACCAGAACCGTCAGCTTCATTCAGTACAGCTGTAACATCCGAGGATATGTGATTAACACCAAGCATGTGTAGTGTTTCATGTAAGCAAGCACGATACATATAAACAACATTATCAGATGTTGAAGAGGGCGAATCAGACGATACATCCCAAAAATATATTTCTAAAAATGAAGGCAAAGCATTAAATCTAGCCTGAGCTGCATCAATATCATATGCATCGTAAAGAACGAAATCGAGTTCTGAATCGGCCATAATTGCGGCAAGAGCTGAACCACTCGGATCTAAAGTTCCTTCACAGCCTCCAATTATTATGGAAGCATTTTCCTCCCAATAAGCAACATTATCACTCGCTCCCAGATAGCTACTGTCTAAAGGGAAGGGTGTCGTGGCACCAACTGTATCAGTATAATATTTTACTGTTGTGTCACTAAAAATCATTGCTGATGAAAATATCAATAAAACCATTATAAAATAAATATGTTTATTTATGATATTCCCCTTTAAGTGTATCAATCAGAGATTCTGTATGATACTTTATTTCATTATAGTCTCGATGGCCTCTTAACTTAGAAAGATGATTCAACGGATTATAGGCTTCACCAAAAGACGGTTTGAGAGCTATTTCAGTGACTATATCATTAGTTACCTCATAAACCCTAGATATTTGACTCGTAAACCTCATCTGTGGGTCATTATCTAAGTATCTTAGGGGTGATAATTCCTTTTCTGGATTTGGCTTGATGATATACCTCATATTAATTAGATATTCTTGCCCAGGTTTCATCAGATAATTGTTTCCAAACATAACAATTGCAATAGTTACCTCGTCTTTTCTGAATTTATCCCCAAAAGAATCTAATATTTTGCACTTTGCGTGCATCACAGGGGAAGCTATTGGATGATCTATTTCAATTGTTTCAGTTGCGATTATCTGCACTTTTGCCCATATTGGATACATGCTGATGTTTAAAAAGGGTTCTATCAGTTCGTTTTTTTCAACAATGGATTTATTGATACTAAGATTTATAGAAAGGAGATCAGGCATCATGTTTTGCTTTCCAATTCTATCTTCTGATTTAGCAATATTGATTTGCTGTTCAGGATAAATTGAAAACCTATATAAATCTTGCCATGTAAATAATTTCGTGACAATGGCTCTTTCTGGTCTATTGTTAATATTTATATATTCAGAATAATATTCTGGTATTGAGTTATGTGAAAGCCAAATTAAATAAGCTAATCTATATTGTTTTTCTATTTTAATGGTCTCTATGTAGCTCTTTAGTTTCTCTCTTGATTCTCGATAGGTACATCCCCACGTATCCATGATTTTAACTGTATCATAATAAAACTCGAACAATTCATCCAGTTCCTTCGGATAATCTTCCGGTAATTCTGAATAGATCAACTTCTGTGGCATATATTTCTCTCGGTCAACTTCTTCGGCTTGTATTATACTAAATATTGTTAATAATAAAAGTAACATTAATAAAATCTTTTTCACTTTTTTCTCCTCATTTATACGCTAAGCTAAAATATCTCTATTTTGCTAAGGTATTTTTTTGTTTGTGATTTACATTACATATTTAAATTCCGGGTAATCAAGAGTTCATTTTTTGGTTTCCTTATCTGTATAATTTGAACTTTCTTCCCAGCTTCCCATCCTTGGCTCAAAAATCATAAAAGATTTGATGAATCTTTCGGGTTGCATTGTTAAAACTTGATTTGATTTAATCGGCACCTGATAATAAACTATAGGCACATAATATTTCTCTGCTATAAATAGCTCAGTTAAAAAATTACCTGCTGGTAGTTTTGTGATGACGGCACATCCAGTAGTGTCTGACATTGCAACATATGTCTCTTCGACATGTACAAATCCAGTTAATCTCTTTCCTTCAATTAATGGAAATTTCACTCTCAAATCCCCAAAACTTAATGGGGATATTAACTCAGTATATCGACTTATATTTATCCATCTTTTAATTAAATGATTCCTCCTTTCAAAGCTTTCGGAAATATTCCCTATTAGAGCTAATAAGTTACTTTTTATTTCCAAATTCTCTATTCCTACTAAAATTTCCTCTTTGTAGGTAAAGTTCAGCGTGTAAATACCGGGCTTAATGTTTTCAATATAATAAACCCCCTCTTTATCAGGATAAGTAATGTACTTTGTGCCCTCTAATGAAATCTCAAGTTCTGAAAAATCTGAAGTGATCTTATTTACATTTTTTAGATCTAGTCTTCCATAGAATGCACCGTAATGTAAGTATGATTTATGAGATAACATTGAGCAACTAATAAGACAACTCATTAATATGAGGGCTATTAGCATTATTAATTTCATCCTTCTTCTCCTTTAATTTAAGTTTAGATTTTTAGTGCGGGGTATCAGATTTGGCACATTACCACCTGAATTTACAGCATTTTTTCTCTTTTTACTTATTCTTATGGTTCGTTCATTGTTACCTCCTCAAAATTTATCTTTCACCTCTCCCCCTTATATACATCCCCAAAAAGTGGAACTTGTGACGATACCACTCGATTTTTTTTATTCCCCTGATAATATTATCGTCAACGGCTTATTAAATTATCTCGTATTTAGATATAAAGAAAGCAATTACGCAGCCATTGCGTATTCATTCTGATTTGTGCTTTTTTTCCCTCTGCATTCTTTTAATCTTGTTATAACTTATTGGTGGCTAACATAAGATTCTACGTAACCCAAATCGGATAATAAACTCAATAGATCTCATAGATACATTGCCAAACAAAAAAAAAGGACAAGGCAAAATGAATTCGACCCAGTCCTTTTATTTAAAATAATTACATCAAACGCTTAATCGTCTAATTTCACAGTCCCCAGCTCGGCAAACTTGCCCCACTGAGTCATCATCTTGGTAGCGCAATCTACAATATAGAAAGCCAGAGCAGCACCGGTTCCCTCACCTAAGCGCATGTTCATGTTCAACATCGGCTCCATACCCAATATATCCATAACTTTTACTGTTCCCGGCTCTTCACTGCCATGAGATGGGATCAAATATTGTTTACATTCAGGTTTCAGCTTGTAAGCCAGCACTGCCGCTACACCGGACATAAAACCATCAATCACAGCCGGCACTCGATTTTTGGCTGCGCCTAAATAAATTCCAGCCATACCGCCGATATCCAGTCCACCCACTTTTGCCAGAATATCGATGGGGTCGTTTCTATCCGGATTATGAAAATCAACTGCTTCTTTTACGATTTTCATTTTATTCTGCAGGGCTTCATCTGTTAAGCCGGCACCGCGGCCAACCAGTTTTTCTATCTCACCACCAACAAATGAATAGAGGATAGCGCTACTAGTGGTAGTATTGCCCATACCGACTTCTCCGGCTCCGAACATTCTGTAGCCTTTTTGCACAAGTTCATCCACCAATCGAATACCTTCTTCGATACTTTGAATCGCTTCTTCCCGAGTCATAGCAGGTTTATTGCGAAAATTTTCGGTGCTGTAACGCACTTTCCGGTTAAGCATTTTGGGATGATTGATATCGGAAGCCATACCCAAATCCACCAAAAACACATCTCCACCCGCATTTCCGGTAAGCACATTGATACCGGCTTTTTCTACTACCATCAGCTCTGCAACCATACGAGTAAGCTCTTGAGGACAGGAAGTTACGCCTTCCAAAGCGATACCATTATCAGCACACATAACTATTGCTGCTTTTTTACTTACATCCTGCCACACGGTTCCACCCATACCGCCCAGCTGAACAGCGATCTCTTCCAACTTGCCCATACTTCCCGGTGGCTTGGAAAGTCCATCTACTCTTTCTTGGGCTACTTTCAGTTTTTCGGGATCTAGTCCGGTAATACTATCTAAGGTTTCTTGTAATAATTTCACTATTTACTCCATAATTTATATTTTTTGCTGCCTCCATCCCATTCCGACAATAAGCGGTTTATCGGGACAAGGACATGCTTTATACTATTTTTCACTTAAAAAACTCTACTTTGTAGAACTCATTATATTTTCGTTTAGCGACGTAAGATAAGGAAAGTTATCATCAAATTCCAACCGGGAAAAAGAAGCTATATCTATCTTGAATTTCCAGTAGTCTTCGATGCCTTTACCCAGGTAATAAGAAAGAATTGCCCGAATACAGCCTCCGTGAGTGATGATTGCCAATTTATGTCCGTAATTTTCCTTCAATATATTGCGGAATGATAAAGTCACGCGCTGATAAAATTCTTTCAATGATTCACCGCCTGTAATGCGGTAATCCACCGGATTTTCGATCCAGCATTGATATTCTTGTGAGTATTGCTTGCTTATATCTGCGTGGGTTTGGCCGTCAAATATACCGAAGTTCATTTCCCTGAGATCATTCTCAGCAATAAGCTCCTTTCCGAATAGAATTTCTGTGGTTTGTCGGCAGCGCAATAAACTACTACTGTAAACCCGATCAAATCTTTCTGATTCTACCACCTGTTTTAGATTATTTATTTGAGCAATTCCGGTTGGATTTAACGGCAAATCGGTATGACCCAAATATAGTTGTTTGCGGTTGCCATCTGTTTCCCCGTGTCGAATGAATACAATTTTTGTGATCATTGCAGCAAAACTCCTGCTATCAGGACACAAAGTGAAGTCAGCTCGATGGTGGCACCGAATGTATCACCGGTAACGCCGCCGATCTTCTGCTTCAGATAAAGATTAAATATCAACGCAAACAGAATCGCGATAACTACAAACAATAATCCTGTTATACCCATGAGAAATATGGAGACTGCAGTTGTAAAGATAGTGGCAATAATTGTCTGCAACCATCCCGAATATGTGATGAACGGGTTTGCCATTCCTTTCTGCCGGGCATAGGGAAATAGGCAAGCTATCCAAGAAACATTCATGCGGGCCAGCATCGGCATGATTATCAGAAAACGGCTATTGATATCCAACAGAAAACCGGTTTTTAATATGATAAACGTAATAAGGGCCAAGCCTCCGTTTGTACCCAGCCGCGAATCTTTCATGATCTCCAAGATTCTGTCTCGGGAACGGTAGCTGAAGATACCGTCAAAGGTATCGGCCAAACCATCCAAGTGCAAACCTCCGGTAATAATAATCTCGGTTATTACCAGCAAAGTGGCTATCACCATGGAATTCAATTTCAAATATATAAGTCCCTGTAGAACAGACCATAATCCTATACCAATGAGCAAGCCAACCAGCGGCATCATAGCTGTGCTTTTCCCAAATCTTTCTTCATTGAACTCTACCCGAAAAGGAACAGGGATACGCGTCATAAACTGAAGCAGTAAAACAAAATCTTTTATCATATTCAATCCTTTTTTTTATTCCCAAAAAAACATAATAGACTGTCTCTTTGGGGAATTATCACAGAGGCATTCGACGAAGAATCCATGTTAGCATGAGCAAAGTTCATCAAAATCGGCGAAAAAACAGGAAAACGCATTTCTTGTGAAAACTCAGTTTCACCTGTTTTACATAACCGTATCTTCACATCAAATACGTCAGTGTGTTCAGTTATTTCAACTTAACCGGCAGACCTGATACCAATAAATATGCTTCATCAGCATGTTGAGCCGCAAGTTGGTTCATCCGTCCGGCGATATCCCGAAAATATCGGCTGAGATTATTATTCGGAACGATTCCCATTCCCAGCTCATTGGAGACGATGATAGTAGTACCTTCGAACTCTCGGGCATAATAGAGAAAATCTTCCACTTCCTGCCTTATTTTCTGCTCAATTTCGATAACGTCATCCTGGCTGGCAATATCCCAGTCCAATTCATGCTCTGCCAGCATCAAATTGGTTACCATGATAGTAAGGCAATCCAACAAGATAAGATCTTCGTTATCTATTCGGGAAGTGAGCATGTGCGGCAAAGCACGATATCCTTCCACTGTTTTCCATTCCGGCCCACGCTGCCGACGATGGAGTTCTACCCGTTTTTTCATTTCATCATCAAAAGCTACGGCTGTAGCCAGATAAATGCGATTATCAGATAGCTGCATTGCCTTCTGTTCGGCAAAAGAACTTTTACCGCTTCTGGCACCGCCGGTTACATAAATTATTTTTCCCATATTCTTTTCCCTTATATTTGAACACGATTTCAAAAACTAAAAATGACTGCCATTTCGATCTTTCTATTATTCTTTTGAGATAGCTTGAATCAATTGGATAACTCTAATTATTTACTAAGAACTAAACAAAATGAATGTCCTTAACATGAAATTAATATATTTAAATTTATGACGAAGTTTATTTGCAGGTATGAAATATGCAGGTATGAAATATACAGATATGAAATAT
>DAOWES010000288.1 GCA_030638385.1 Candidatus Cloacimonadota bacterium
AATTTTAGGCATATTAATTAAATCTCCTGCCTGCAAATATGTAATAAAATCTCGGGTACAACTCTTTAGAAAATTTAATTTGGCACGGATAATTGACGGTTTGGTTCCATAAATAAAAGCATCTGCTTCACCTTCCACAAACTTGCGCCCATAAATCTGCTTCAAAGTATAATTATGTGAATGCATGATGATAGCATCTTTCACATATTTGATATTATAGCCATTTTGTACAGCCCATTCCCCCCATTCAGTATCTTCCGAAGCCCAAGCATCTGTATAGAAAGGATGTTTTTCCCAAACCGATTTCCGCAAAGCCGCCATTGGTAGCGACAGCCGAATCCAGTTTGGGGTTTCATCTGCATCGGGAAAACTAAGAGCATAATCCTTGCGCACCCAGGTTTCCGCTTCCGGACGCGGTAGTTGCCTTGTTAAGGCAGCATGAATATTCTCATCTTCAAAAGCATCAACCAGCCTTTGCAGGGTATGCTGACACAAAGGGACAGCATCGGAATTTTGAAAAACAATGAGATCAGCTTTTGCTTCTTTGATGGCCATATTGAGTACAGCACCCGGATAATATTGAGTTGGTTCTATCTCAATTAGCCGGCAAGGGTATTGATTTACAATTTCCAAAGTTCTATCTGTAGAGCCGGAGTCTACAACAATCAATTCAAAATCGGTAAAGGTTTGTGAATACAAACCAGCCAAAGCTTGTGCAATTACCCAATCGGAATTTTTGCACCGCATAATCACCGATATTTTTGGTTTATTTTCCATTATCTATTCCTTCATATCTAATAATTGGCTCATGAAGACGGTTTCGTGTTCAGCCAAAAAAGCTAATATTTTCTTAAATGATTTCAATTTATCACACAAATATAATGTGATGGGGTGAATAATGAGATTGGAAATAATTCCATTTTCTTCATTATATTTTAGCTGTTTCAAAACCATTTCCGTCCAATCTTCAACATTATATGATTCCGGTCCAAAATCGTCAGACCAGTTATAGCGTTTTTGCCAAGCTTCGATCCATTCCGGTGTGCGCTCGGCATGAATGAGATGCTCATGATCGGGAATGATATTCAGATGAAAATTATATAAACCGGTGGCATGCAAAATAAGACCATTAGAATCTTTCTTTACTCCATCAGAACAAATTTTAATCCCGCATTCTTTCAACACGCTTTCGGTAAATTTCCCATGCATATACATGTGATTACGCCACAACTCGATACGCTTCCCTGTTTTTTCCTGAATAATGTTTATCGTTTTTTGCACATCCCATTTCTGATACCAGCGGGGGCCATTATAACTGTTAATCAACTTATTCCAAACACGATGCCACAAAGATGGCTCGAAGCAATAATAAGTATGCCCGCCAAGTTCCACATTATCATTGGCGCAAATTGCTTGCAAATCATCCCACTCTTCGGCAAATGATTTACCGCTAATAAAATATGTAACTTTCACGCCGGCATCTTCCACCATTTTTGTATATATTTGCGCAACCTGAATCTCAGAAATATCGCAGTGCTGCTGATTTCCGGTATTCAAACTTGCATGATGGATATCACCTGTTAAACAAATCATTCATTCTCCATTTGCCATCTTGGCACAAAAGTACATTGTCCATTTTTCAATTCTCAACATTCGAGACTAAGCCTCAGCATTTAAAGAAATTTCATATTTGGTAAGAATATTTATGAAATTCACATCTCCGGTTCTTCCCCAATAGTTTAAATAAGCTTTTCTTAAATTCCTAAATTCTCTATTTTGGGAACCAAGAAATTTTGCTGCGATCTCTCGATAATAATCATTTTCAAGATGATAGGCGAAAAGCGGGAACAGTATTGGCAGCACACCTGCATCATCCAAGGTCTTGAACCCCAGTTTGCTGCCAAGTGAGCCATGCCCCGGGTATGATTTACTCTTTAGAAAATAGATAACTTTTTTGGCGAATGGTTTGCATTTGAACATTTCATCTGAAAGCGCAAATTTGAAAGCAGTGTCGGCATAATTATCCCAATTCAGATCCTTTTTTTTCAATCTTTTAGATTCGCAAAAGAGGAAAATTCTTTCGAAATGAACACGTAATTTATCCATCCATTTCGTAAAATCCCGTTTCATAAAATCATCGTATGTTGGTTGGAAACGAAAATTCATTGCCTCGTCATAAATCTCTTTGAATTCAACATCCACATCATTTCTGTTACGCATTCTTTTTTGCTTTTCCACATAACTCCAGTCGTAATCATCCAGAAAATATAGCAGGGTATCACCGTACCCGATAATTGCTTTAACGATGTGTTTTACTATCAGCTTTTTAAAGTTTTCATCCAACTCCTGTTTCTCCAGAAGCAGATCATTAATGATCATCAGTGTTCCCCGATTCACCAAAAGATTTCTAGCATCCCAATCGGGAATTTTAGGAATCGTAAAATGAGTTAGTGAAGGCACAAAATCTTTGTTTCCTAAAATCGTTTTATGACCAAATCTCATATCATACCAGATAATGCGACAAGAAGCATGCTTCAGCTTGGAAGCTGAGGTAACGCTAAGATCGATACCGATTTTTATTTTATTGATAATGGGTTCCAAATTTCCCATTATTTTTTTCTTTAAAGCAGTGTTTTCTTCATCGTTCATGTTATTCGTGAGCAGTACAAAATCAAAATTATTATGCGGTTTTTCCACTCCGTCAGAGATAACTACACCACCTTCACCACGGCCATAACCACCCATCATTGCAAGAGCTTCATAATTCACATCTTTCAGATTTCGCTCAAATTCTTCGGCGATTTCAGAAACCATCGACGTTATTAATTTTTCTACTTCTTCCGTTCCACGAACGGTAAATTTACCCCAATTATTGAAGTTCATTTTTTTTATCCTTACTACATTTTGAAATATATAACCTACCTCATCAATTGTTCAAACAGCTTATATAATCTTACAACATGAAACTCCGGTTTAAATTTATCTTCAAAATCCTTCAATCCTGCTTTTCCCATAGCTGTGGCTAATTTTGGATCTTTGATAAGTTTATTCATTGCTTCTGCTAATTTATTATAATCATTTGATGGAACCAACAAACCATTCTTATCATCATCCAGCCATTGTGGGATACCACCAACATTGCTTGCAATTACAGCTGTACCATAACTCATTGCTTCCAAACCGGTAAGGCCAAAAGTTTCAGGGACTCTACTTGGCATCACTAAACATATTGCCCGACGATAATAAGCATCCAGCTCTTCTTTGGGAACTTTTCCCACCCAATCAACTTTACCATCAACTCCCAGTTCTGTTGCCAGAGCTTTAAATTCTGCTTCCTGAACACCTGAGCCACAAATAACTAATTTGAGATCCTCACTTATCTGCTTTAAGGCATGTAGTAGAATATCAATTCCCTTTCCACGCACGACCTGCCCTACAAATAACAGAATATCCCTTTTGCTAAAATTATCTGCCTTATTTCGGCAAGTGTATACAACGGATTTACCAAAATTTGAGAATTATTAAATCCATGATCAAGCAGATGCTGTTTCATATAATCAGAGCCCACGACAATTGCAGAGAGCTGTTTTTTTACGTGTTGTTCGGCTTTGAATTTGGCAAGAGAGTTAAGTTTTACATTAGGAAATTTATCAGATTTATTGATAAACCCAAGGCAGGGATAACAGTGCCAGCCAATTGGCTTTGTGCAGGTATTATGCCCAATTACAGTGTATTTATGTTCACGCAGACAAAATAATTTATGATCATGAAAAAAACGCACCACCGGCTTCCCGCATTTCAGCAGTTGCTGCATTGGCTTCTTACCTTCTAAGCGTTGAACATAGATTATGTCCGGGTTTATCTCAGCAATTTGCTTGGCAAGATCTACCATTGGAAAAGCATAATCAAAAAGTTTTGTGAATTCCGGTTCTGTCAGATCTTCCACTGCATAAAGTAAAGTTGATTTCGTATGATATTTTTCTGCCAATAATTTAACTGTATCAGCCACATATCGCTCGCAACCACCGGTTAATTTTGCTACTTCATTTATCCAAAGAATGTGCATCACTTTCTCCTTTCCGGATTCCAACATTTTATCTGTTCAATCAAATTTTTTGCGACCACATTATCCAAATATTTCTCCTTACTTTTTTGCAAAATTTTCTCACCCATCTGTTTTGCAATATTGGGATTATCTAAAAGTTTCACCATCTCTTCGGCAAATTCCACAGCAATATCTTTAATAATAATCTCATCCGATTCAAATTCAAATCCTTCCGCTCCGATAGTGGTGGAAATAACGGCCGTCTTCAAATTTGCCGCTTCCAGAATTCTGGTTCTGGTTCCCGAGGCAATGCGTATCGGTAAAATAGTAAACAAAG
This sequence comes from Candidatus Cloacimonadota bacterium, assembly GCA_030638385.1. Lineage (GTDB taxonomy): Bacteria > Cloacimonadota > Cloacimonadia > Cloacimonadales > TCS61 > DAOWES01. The sequence continues at coordinate 4,383 of DAOWES010000288.1, forward strand.
ATTCAGCAATTTCTTTATCAATATCATCCACTTCACCAATCAGATCTATCTGCGGTTTAGTGTTCGCTTTTTGTTCAATGGCTGCTGTTTTATTGCGCCCGACAATTCTAATTGTAATATTCATTTCTTTCAATTTAGCTTCAATCAAAGGATAAATATCATCAGCCAAAAATTCAAAGGCATCGGAATTAGCAGCTGAATTGAGTGTTCCAAAAAATAAGACATAACTCTTTTTAACTTCCGGAAAAGGGTAGTTGCTTTCTCTCATCACGTTAGGAAGAACAGAAAGTTTCCCTTTGAAATTTGGTTTCACGCTGTTCTTTTTAGCCATTTCCATTTCAAGATAATTGGTAAATAAAAATAGATATGGTTTATTAAATAGTTCCTTCTCAAATTGAATAAATTTCCTATTCTGAATATAAAAATATCTATTTCTTAATGTCGGTTTTAACTCCCAAGAAAGTTTAGTTAAACGAGACATAAGCATATCGATATCAAAAACTATTTTAGCTTTGGGTAAAATTTTGGCCGCCAGATCTGCCAAAGCATAAGGTGCAGCAAATCTTATAAAAATATATTCATATTGTTTCTGTTTGAGAAGATTTTCAAATTTCTTTAATTCTTGGGTTGAAAACTTCAAGATCGCTTCCGGTTTTATTAAGCCCGGTTTAGTTGAAGTTATCTCATACAAATCTTTCTGCCCAGTGTGAGGCTGATATTGATAATCGGGATTCTGATAATTTTTTATAATCATCAAATCTACATCAAATTGATCTTTGAGAGCTTGCCATATGAACTTACTTCGATTCTTATCGCCACCCTTCTCGCCTTGAAATGGATTATCGATATAGAGCATCTTCCCCATCAAATTACCTCTTTTTATGGGCATTAATTACAGCTTGATAAAAATCTATTAATTTGTCAGTTATCGTATCCCAAGAATATTTTTGGCAAACTTCATCATAGGCATTTTGGATAATTTCAGTTTTCATTTCTCGCATCAGGTAAAATTTTTCCAAAAGGTCATCAAGAGAATTATCTCGGAAAAACAATCCTGTTTCTCCTTCAGTTATTAACTTTTGTAAGCCGCCCACATGATGTGCTATTACGGGGATTTTCGAAGCCCAAGCTTCCAATGCCACAATACCAAAAGGCTCATGAATGGATGGTAGAATAAAATAATCTGCACTTAAAAAAGCATTTACCAAATCAGGATCATCAGCTTGTAAGCCTTCGATAATGGTAACTTCATCCCAAAGATTATATTCATCGATTTTGGCCTTTAGCTTTGCATAATATGCTTCGGAAGTAACAGGCCCAATAATAGCAGAGTGCATTTTTTCACCCTTCAATTTTAGCCGGTGATGAAGTTCAATAATCTTAATCTGATTTTTTTGATAATCGATACGACTTATACAAATTAATAATTCGGCCTTAGTGGGAATATTAAATTTAGTTCTAAAATCATTTGGTTTATCAGTTTCAAATTTAACTATATCCACACCATTGGGCAGATATGTTACAACTTTATTGGGATATTTCTTTTTTGTGATAAGGTATTCATTATAGCCTACGCAAATAATGCCATCCGCATCTTCTAAGAATCGATTATTTTTTAGGATAATATCAAAAATCTTGCCATAATTAAATGTATTTTCAAGCGGTTTCATCATCTCATCAATTTCAGATTGTGGTACTTCGAAAAAGCCACCATGAAAAGAGATCACATAAGGAATATCTTTTTTATGAGCAACTAACCTAACTGTATTTGCGATGCGCTGCATGGTATGACAATGAAGAATCTGTAGATTATTATTTAACATCAAATATTTATAGAGCTTATTAGAGTAAGGATTTCCGCCTTTTTTATCTAATACAGCAATATTTTTTTTTTTTAGATTTAGATATGGATAAAAATAGTTAAAACGTTTTATCGGCACATTATTAACGACTTCCTCATTTATATTGGAAAGTGCATTCGTTGCCAAAATTTCTGTTTCATTACCTTTCTCCACAAGTTTTTGAGTACTATTCCAAACAACTGTTTCGGTTCCACCCCATTCTTCAAAGGCAAAGCGTCGAATTACTTGAAATGACTTAATTTTACTCATCTGCAATATCCTTATTATATTCAATTTCTATTATCGATTCATTAAGATCATCATAACGTCTTAATGAAATATTAGATACAACCGTATAAATTATTTGCATTCCAAAACCACCGATTCGATCGATTGTTGCTTTTAATTCATCCTCATTTTCTTCCGGTAACTCCCATTCGATGCCTTTATCCCAGAAGGTAATAGTAATTTTATCACTAATAATCAATTCCATACCAATGATTTCATTTTTTTCTCCCTTCAAACCGTGCTTGATAATATTATTTAAATATTCATTAATCAAGATCTCTACTTTTAATGCTAAAGTATCTTCAACTAATGATTCAACAATAGCATTATAACATTCTTGCCCAATATCTTTGATATTTTCCAGTAAAGATTTTATGGTGAATATTTTTTTATATTTTATGCCTGTTGTTCTCTTAATTTTACTAAAAGAGATTAGGGTAAAATCATCAGTTGTGATATCATAATTTAAGTCTTCCAATTTTTGTTTAAATTTTCCCGGAAAAGAGATAGATGAAGAGAGATCAGCTTGCTCTTGAATGATTTTTTTAAATCCATTAATTCCAAATTGTTCACCTAGCTTATTTTCACACTCAAATATTCCATCAGTATAAAGCATAAATACCTTATTATCATTGAAAGATACGACTCCTTCATCTTCCTCTTCATAATTAAAATTTGCACTCCAACCGATGGGAATTGCACCTTTCTCATCAATTAAACTGACCTCTTGCGATTGAAGATCATATTCCAGCAAAGCAGGGTGCCCGGCATTGAAATATCTTATCTCTTGTTTTTCATTATCGACCACACATAAAAGCATTGTCAGGTAGTTTTTATAAAAGAGCTCGCTAGATAAAATTTTATTTAGACGATGAATTATATAGCTTGGTTTTATCTCTTCATCTTTAGAAGAGATAATCATATTAATGATCGATTTTACAGCCGTCATCATCAAGGCCGCCTGCACTCCATGACCGGAAATATCGCCAACATAAACAATCGACTTAGTTTCCGATAATTGAATAATATCAAAAAGATCCCCTCCAATCAAACTTGATGGTTTGTAAGTAGAAGAGAAAATCAGGTCATTTTCAACTGCCAGCCAATCAGGCAATAGATATTGTTGCACAGAAGAAGCAACATCAAGTTCCTGAACAAGCGAGTTATACATCTGATTCAAATTATCTTCGTTTGCTTGGCGATTAACCGCTGCTCCGAATGACTCTGCAACCATAGTAAGAGATTCAACTTCCACTCCCTTCCAGATGCGTTGATTTTCCAGATCATCAAAAACGATAATACCCCAGAAAACCTCCTTTACGAAAATTGGAATAATTAGGATTGATTTAATGTAATTATTTTCCAATAATTTATTTTCCAACCCCATCTCTTCCACAATCCCGAAAATAGTTTTTTTTCTTAGAAGATCATTTTGCCAAGAGGAAAAGCCAAGATTCTTATAACTTAAATCGGAGTTTACATCTACATTAATGGGATATTTCTTTGCTTGCTCCGATTGCCAGCCATGAACAAAACGCATTTGCATCAAGCCAAGATCATCTTCAACATTTTTAATTATATAGACTCTGCTTACATCTAATACTTCCCCATATTTTGCCAAAATGCTCGCCATATTTTCTTCCCAATTTGACTTGGTGAGAAAGGTATTTGATGAGACTGTTAGGGCTTGTAATATTTTATCGCGCAGGGCAAGATTATCTTCAGCCTCTTTCCTTAGGGTAATATCTTCCATAACACCATCATAATAAATAATATTATTTCTTTGCTGAATCGCTTTTGAATTTATGCCTACCCAAAAAGGAGTTCCATCTTTCTTTTTAACTTCTAATTCAAAGCTATGCACATTGCCTTTTTCATTAATTTCGTTAATAAATACAGCTCTACTTTTTGAATTTGCATAGAGAGCATCGGCAGGTGCATTTTTCAAATCATCTTCTGAATCATATCCAAACATATTTACCATCGCCGGATTAACAGAGAGTAAATGACCATCGTAGGTAGATCGATAGACAGCTAAAGGGATATTGGATTGTAAAGTTCGATATTGTTTTTCACTTTTCGCAAGTTTTTCTTCTGCTAGTTTTCTTTCAGTAATATCTTCAAAACTGATGATCGCTCCATAAAAATCCTCATTTTCCAGCAAATCTAAACTAAATAATATTTTTATGATTTTACCGGACTTTATAGAGACATCACACTCTTTGTCCAAAATTTTATATTCTTCATCTACAGAAGAAAATTCTATCTCGAATTCCTCGCTCATAAACACATTTTTACTTAATTTCCCAATTACATCGACAAAGCTAAAACCGGTAATTTCTTCTGCTTTATTATTCCAACTGGTAATGCGATTATTCAGATCGATAGTAAAAACGGCACTTGGAACCACCTGATTAATGGTTTCCGCAAAGTTCTTTGCTTGAGTAAATTCATTGAGAATATTTTTCATCTGAATTTGGTTGTTTTGAGATTCTAAATACATTTGCTGAAATTTCTTGGTAGAATTTAATCTAAGAAAGTTAGCTAAAAAGGATAAATAATATGTTAAAAATAATAAAATTAGAGGTGTTTTAATATTTAATGTAATATCAAAAATCATAATATCTACAATCGAAAGTAATACAATAATTGTAGAAATTAGCAAAAACCACCTAAAAGAAAGTAGAAACACACCAACCCCAAACAAAATCAGAATAATATTAATCATCCATAGAATATCATTATTTAAGTTCATATATGTAGCTGCGTTTAGAAACACCAAAATTGTAATCAGCAATACGCTTAGATATGTATATTGTATTGGAAGCTTTCGATATTTAATAGAAAGCATAATCGCTACGGTAATTATTACGGTAATTCCATTTAGCAGTATCATCAATGCAGAATTTTC